>NZ_JARVRU010000043.1:0-103990 GCF_030209535.1 Lysinibacillus sp. fls2-241-R2A-57 | reverse complement strand
TATCAGCGATTCTCCGACTTTTATCAGCGATATTCATGGGTTTATCAGCGATTCTTGGACTTTATCAGCGGTTTTCACAGATTTATCAGCGATTCTCCGACTTTTATCAGCGATATTCATGGGTTTATCACCGATTCTCCGACTTTTATCAGCGGTTTTCACAGATTTATCAGCGATTCTCCGGCTTTTATCAGCGATATCCACGCGTTAATCAGCGATTCTCTCGTTTCTTCCGTCGAAACCGGATACTTCCTAAAATAAAAAAAGCCTCTACATTTTATTTTCTGTAGAGACTTTCTTATCTAAGGTTATTTTTTTATCCAGCTTAGCCCTATTGCGCCTTCACCTAAATGTGTGCCAATCACAGGACCAAAATAGCTCAATTTAAAGCTAACGTTTGGATAAGCTGCTGCTAGTTGTGCTAGCCATTCTTCCGCTTCTGCCTGACAATTGGCGTGGATAACAACAGCGTCCATTGCTTCATATTTTTTAGCATCCTCAGCCATTAGCTCCTCCGCACGCTTTAATGCTTTTTTACGCGTACGAATTTTTTCAAAAGGTACAATGACCTTGTCCACAAAATGCAGTACAGGCTTTACTTGTAATAAGCCGCCAATCAATGCTGCTGCTGAAGACAGACGTCCCCCACGTTGTAAGTGCGCTAAGTCATCTACAATGAAGTAAGCTCGGATATACTGCTTCATGTCCGCTAATGTAGCAAGTATTTCTTTTGCTGAACAACCTTGTGCAGCCATTTCAGCTGCTCGTAAAACATAAAAACCCTGTGCCGCGCAGGATATTTCACTATCAAAAGCATACACATCAATGCCTTCCAACATATCGCCTGCTTGAACTGCGCCCTGATATGTTCCACTGATTCCACTTGATAAATGAATAGTTACTACCTCATCATACTCTTTTGCCAGCTCTTCAAAGAGAGAAACAAACTCTCCGATTGGGGGCTGTGTTGTTTTTGGAAATTCTTTTGCCCCGCGTACTTTATCATAAAATTCAGATGCCGTGATATCTACTTCTTCTGCAAATAATTGCCCCGCGATATTTACACTTAACGGAATCATATGAATGTTTAAGCTTGCTCGTTCCTCAGCCGGAATATATACAGTACTATCTGTTACGATTGCTGTCCTCATTCATGTCCACTCTCCTATTCTACTTAGTTTACAATCAATTGAGCCTCAGCGCAATTGTTGCTGTCGCTTCGCTTTCGCACAGAAAACATTTGTTGCTGTCGCTTCGATTTCGCTACAGATAAAAAGAAATGAATGTGAAATGAATTACGACATTGCGTAATCTCGTCCAAACTTCGAATAGGAGTAAGTTTGATATACTCTTTCTTCATTCTAGACGTCTGCCAGGCTGTTAAACTTATTGTCCAATCAAGTTAACACCCTAACATCCATTTCACATTCATTTTCTATGTATAAGAACCTCTCGGAAAGCTCGTGAAATCCCATAGAGGTTTATCAAAAATTCCTTATTTTTATTTGCCCGTGCTTGATTTAGAGTCATCTCCAATATAATAGACGCTCGTTACCTTCCAGCCCCCATCTTCTTTTACAAAGACTGTTACTTGACGCCCTGCACTTTCATGTTCAACGTTTGTTTCAAGCTGCAGAGAATGCATTTTCATATTGGCAAAGACCTCTGCTTCTTCATCATTATATTTCGCAATGGTCACATTTTTTACTTCACGTTTACTATCAAATTGATTGAAGACCTCGGTTGCATAAACCTTCTCTTCATCATATTTAAAACCTTTTGGATTCTTCGATATTGTTTGCATGTAACGATCAATTTCTTCTTCATTTAATGCAGCGATATATTCATCGAAAGCTGTTAAAATGGCTTTTTCTTCTTTTGCTGGTACATTCGTGGCTTTTTCTACATTATCGCCCACCATCTCAAAACCAACTGTTCCATCTTCAATCGTTTTTGCACGATCTTCCGCACTCATCTCTTCATCTTTATTACCACAGGCAGTTAACATTAATAAGGTAAAAACTGCTAGAAAACTTTTCTTTAACATCAAAAAACCTCCCGCGCATATTGTAGCATATAAATCCTGTCGTAGGAATTTTGTTGTGAATTTTCAACATTTAGGTGCTACATCATTCTTATGACGCCCACGATTTTAAAATGTTGCACATTGAAGTAATCTCTAAACTTAAATTGTTACACTTTTAACAAAATTAGTTACGCACAGGATTTCCCCATTCTTATGGCTCATCACCAAAACGTGTGGTTGATTTCCGTTCCGACCGGGCGCTTTGTAGCTGTCGCTTCGCTTTCGCTACAGAAAACATTTGTTGTTGCTGTCGCTTCGCTTTCGCACAGATAAAACATTTGTTGCTGACACTACGCTTTCGCACAGATAAAACATTTGTTGCTGACGCTTCGCTTTCGCGCAGAGCAAAGCTTCCTGGGGGGCGTCCGATGAGCCGCTTCACTCGCGATGCTCGCTCCAGGATCTCATCTATGACGCTGATCCCCAAGGAGTCGCCCAGTCGTAAAGAAGATCAACTTATATACAAACCATACGTCTTAATAAATGTCATTCACAACTTCTGGTGATGAGCCATTTTTATCTAATGGAGGTTATTCTCCCCAGATGTATTCGGCCATAAAAAAAACTGCTTTAAAAACTACTACATAAGATAGTAGCTTTTAAAAACAGATTTTAATTCAATGTTATGCAATTAGCGTACTTCAACCCAGCCATTTTTAATAGCTGTAACAACGGCTTGTGTACGGTCGTTTACATTCATTTTTTGTAAAATGCTTGAAACGTGGTTTTTAACTGTTTTTTCAGAAATAAACAGTGTCTCACCAATTGTACGGTTAGATTGGCCATCTGTTAATAATTGTAATACTTCGCATTCACGTTTTGTTAGTAAATGGAATGGGCGACGAATTTCTGTTTGATGGAAATTACCTTTATTTTCATGCTCAGAAAGGCGACGGAACTCCGCTACTAAATTTTTAGTTACCTTTGGATGTAGATACGATCCACCATTCGCAACTACTTTAATGGCTTCAACGATTTCGTCAGCATCCATCTCTTTTAACATATAGCCAAGTGATCCCGATTTTAGCGCGTGTGTTACATATGTTTCATCATCATGAATTGATAGCATAATAACCTTTGCGTCTGGGTATTCACTAATTAAATCTGCCGTAGCCTCTACTCCATTTTTACCCGGCATATTAATATCCATTAGCACAACATCTGGTTGATTTTCAGCATATAATGAAACCACATCTGCACCGTCGTCACCTTCTGCTACCACATCAAACGTATCTTCAAAATCTAAAATACGTTTTACTCCTTCGCGGAATAGCTGGTGATCGTCTACAATAATAATCTTCGTCATTTGTCTTTACCCCCTAAATTTCTGCAACGATTGCTTCATCACAACGGAATTTTAAATAATACCGTTGTCCCTCGATTTATCTCACTTGTAATGGAGATTGTACCATCCAAAATTTCGATACGTTCTTTCATTCCTAAAATCCCAAAGGAATGATCTTTAACTACCTGCGGATCGAAACCTATGCCATCATCCTTTACAACGATATTTACGGCATTGGTCAACCACTCAAGTTTTACCCATATCTCCTTACATTTCCCGTGCTTCATGGCATTAGTTACACACTCTTGCACTAATCGGAAAATAGATACTTCATAATTTGATGGTATACGCTTTTCGGTGCTTCTCGATTGAAAATGAACTTCAACACCAGGATTGTATTCAGTCACTGTCGATACGTATTTTTTCAATGTCGGAACAATGCCCAAATCATCTAGTGCCATTGGTCTTAGATCATAGATAATACGTCGCACCTCAGTTAATGCATTACGCACTGTTTTCTTTAAATCAGCAATTTCAGCCAAAGCATTTTCAATGCCTTTCTCACGATACGTTCTATCTATTAGATCAGTGCGCATTAGTACATTTGCCAGCATTTGAGCAGGTCCATCATGGATTTCCCTAGATAAACGTTTCCGCTCTTCTTCTTGCGCCGCGATAATACGTATACCAAAATCTTGTTTCATTTTAGCTTGTTCAAGTGCTAAACCAACATTTTTTAAATCTGAAGTTAAGTAATTCAAGACGACATTTACTTGATTGACAATATGATCTGCACGTTCAATCGTATCGAGTAATCCTCTTAATCTTCTCTCTAGATCATCTCTTTTATCGCGCAGCTGCTTTTCTTGTGTTCTAATAACGGAAAGCTTCACTTGAAAATCATGTGCAGTTTCATATGCTTCTCTAACTTGTTCTTCGGTATAATTATCAAAAGCTTTACTTACTAATACAAGTCTTTGCTTAGCAAGCTGAGTACTCTTTTCTAAAGCATCGCCTTCATCAATAACAATTGCAACTTGTTTTCGAACAATTTCCAGCTCTGTTTGCATATCTTCGAAGTTTATGCGGCTTTGTTCACTTATAATAAAGATATCGTCTTTTGAGCTCATGATTGTATCTAACATTCGATTAAATATGCCATCAAGCGACTTTAAATCGAAGGTATCAGTTGAAAACATAGTGTACTCCCCAGTCTAATGTCTTATGATTACTTACTATTTTAATAGACCAATTTCATATATTCCATAGTCTACACCTATTATAGCATTCCCCTGTTAAAATTTAATGCTTTTTCTTTATGAAAATTATAGAATAGAACTCTACCTAAAAGGAGATTGATACTGATGAGAGAAAACTATTTAACAGTAAAAGGATACGGTGAAAGCGAAATTATTATTTCCAAATCTCGCTTTCTTACTTATATAGAACGTGCAGAAACAGAAGAGGATGCAATTTCTTTTATTGAACGCATAAAAAAAATGCATCATAATGCGACACACAACTGCTCAGCCTATATTATTGGAGAGCATGATCATATTCAAAAAGCAAATGATGACGGGGAACCAAGTGGCACAGCTGGCGTCCCTATGTTAGAAGTCTTAAAAAAACAGGGCTTAAAGGATACGGTCGTTGTCGTCACACGCTACTTTGGTGGCATTAAGCTTGGCGGTGGCGGTCTCATTCGTGCTTACGGAAAGGCAACAACTGAAGGTTTACTTGCTGCACAAGTAGTTGAACGCAAGCTTCATCATTTTATGAAAATTGCCATTGATTACACATGGCTTGGTAAAGTTGAAAATGAAATTCGAGGTTCTTCGTATACATTAGAAGAAATTCGCTACTTAGAAGGCGTCGATATCATTGTATCTGTACCAAAAGAGGAAGAAGAACAGTTCCGAAACTGGATGACGGAACTGACAAATGGGCAGGCAAACATTACCTTTGAAAATGCCCAATTTATTGAATTTGTTGTGAAATAAATAGTTTTAATTGTCGAATACCAAATATCCATAGTATAATTTTAATGTTGAGCTATTTTATCAATCACATCTAATTGTATTTGAATAGAGTTTAGTTTAATCCCATCATTATTCCCAAAATTCAGAGGAGAATATATCAAATATGAAAAATAGAACTAAAAATAAACACAAGAAGAGGTCTTCTAAATCTTCCCTAATAATAAAAGTATCACTTCTTCTTGTTGCTAGTTTAGTAATTTGTGTGACGGCTTATGCAGTCTATATTACAAAGCAAGCAGAGCATGCAGCTAACTCGGCACATGAAGAATTAGAAGGTCGAGAAGGTTCTGCACTTCGGGAAGAAAAAGTAAAACCAGTAAAAGATAATGTTTCAATCTTATTTGTAGGTGTTGATGATAGTGAAAATCGCGGACAAGGTTCTGAAAACTCACGTTCCGACGCACTAATTCTAGCAACATTAAACAATAAAACAAAAACAATTAAAATGTTAAGTATCCCTCGAGATTCTTATGTGTATATTCCTTCTATGGGACGTAAAGATAAAATTACGCATGCACATGCTCATGGTGGAACACTTTCAACAATTGACACAGTAGAACAACTATTAGATGTGCCGATTGACTATTATGTTCGTATGAACTTTAATGCATTTATTGACGTTGTTGATGCATTAGGTGGAATCGAAGCTGAAGTACCATATGCTTTACACGAAAAAGACGAATTCGATCGCAATGCAATTAACTTAGAACCTGGTTTACAGCATTTAAATGGTAGTCAGGCACTCGCACTTGCAAGAACACGTAAGCAAGACAGTGATATTGAACGCGGTAAACGTCAACAAGAAATTTTAACAGCCATCATCAAGAAAGCTTCTTCTGCAAGTTCTATTACAAAATACGATGATGTCATTAAAGCACTTGGTGATAACATGAAGACAAATCTGACATTCAGTGAGATGAAATCATTCCTATCTTATTTAACACAAGGAATGCCAAGTATCGATTCTTTAACATTAGAAGGTACAGATGATATGTCTACTGGTGTTTACTACTATAAATTAAATCAAGAATCGGTTGATGAAGCATCAGAAACACTTAATAACCATCTTGAAAGAAATAAAAAATCTACTAGCTTAACGAATAACAATAGCGATCAAGATAACGCTGTTGGAAATGATGCAAAAGATAACAAAGACGCACAGTAACTCTAAAAGCCCTTTTCACATTTATTTGTGGAAAGGGCTTTTGATGTTGTTGAAAAACTATTAATGTTAAAAGTGTCGTATTAAGTAGCTTAGGGCTCTTCGGTAATGCTAGGGGTTGATTTCCGTTTCGACTGAGCGGCTTATCCGAGCAGTTTTCCAGCCTACCTGAGCGTTTTTTCACCCTACCCGAGCGGTTCTTCGGCTTACCCGATTACTTTCTCGCCCTACCCGAGCGGTTCTTCGGCTTACCCGATCACTTCTTCACCCTACCCGAGCGGTTCTTCGACTTACCCGATCACTTCTTCATCCTACCCGAGCGTTCCTTCGACTTACCCGATCACTTCTTCATTCTACCCGAGCGGTTCTTCGACTTACCCGATCACTTTTCCATCCTACCTGAGCGGTTCTTCGACTTACCCGAGCGGTTCTTCGACTTACCCGATCACTTTTCCACCCTACCCGAGCAGTTTTCCACCTTACCCGATCACTTTTTCATCCTACCCGAGCGGTTCTTCGGCTTACCCGATCACTTTTTCACTCTACCCGAGCGTTCCTTCGACTTACCCGATCACTTCTTCACCCTACCCGAGCGGTTCTTCGACTTACCCGATCACTTTTTAACCCTACCCGAGCGGTTCTTCGGCTTACCCGATCACTTTTTCGCCCTACCCGAGCGGTTCTTCGACTTACCCGATCACTTTTTCACCCTACCCGAGCTTTTCTTCGACTTACCCGATCACTTCTTCACCCAACCCGAGCGGTTCTTCGACTTACCCGATCACTTTTCCACCCTACCTGAGCGTTCCTTCGACTTACCCGATCACTTTTTCACTCTACCCGAGCGTTCCTTCGACTTACCCGATCACTTTTTCACCCCGCCCGAGCGGTTCTTCGACTTACCCGATCACTTTTTCACCCTACCCGAGCAGTTTTCCACCTTACCCGATCACTTTTCCACTCTACCCAAGCACATCTCCAATCTCCCCATGCTAAACTCACATGGATCAAGACTTTCTCCCTCTACTCCCTCTAAACCCCATAAAAAAAAGCAATCACACATTAAAAATGAATGATTACTTTAACATTTTATTTATTAAATATCCGCACAAAATTTAATAGCGGCTTATAGTTTTTACCTGCGAGTCCGATAACTTCAACCAAAATTTCAATGGCAGTTAAAATGACAGCTACGAGTAAAATCGCGCCCCACACTTTTGCCATAGAGAAAATGATAGCTGCTAATCCAAACATGATGGCAATACCATAAATAAGGAGTACTGTTTGACGATGTGTAAAGCCCATATCCAGTAAACGGTGATGTAAGTGTGATTTATCTGGATCAGACCATTTTTTCTTCATACGCACTCGACGAACAATCGCAAAGAATGTATCAGAGATTGGTACACCTAGAATAATAACTGGGATAATAAATGAAACGAACGTTACATTTTTAAATCCAAGTAATGCGAGCACCGATATCATAAAGCCAAGGAATAATGCTCCTGTATCCCCCATAAAGATTTTCGCTGGGTGGAAATTGTAAAATAAAAATCCAAATGTTGCTGCTGCTAAAATGGAAGCCATTGCTAATACAAACATATTGCTCATAATAAATGCCATGACAGCTAATGTCATAAGAGCAATCGTTGAAACACCAGCAGCTAGACCATCTAAGCCATCAATTAAATTAATGGCATTTGTAATACCCACAATCCAAATAATTGTTAAAGGGATACTCAGTAATCCAAAATCTAATTCACCTACGAATGGTAAGTTAACTGTACTAATTTGAATGCCACCTACAAAAATAACGATAAGTGCCGCAACAAGTTGACCGAGCAATTTCGCCTTTGCAGAAATTTCACGCATATCATCAATGACACCTGTCGCTACGATGATACAAGCACCAATTATTATTGCCAGTAAATAATCGCTACCATCTATATTTTTAATCAAAATTGGCTGAAATATAGCCACAGCTATTAAAAACGAAAGGAAAATCGCCAATCCGCCAAGTCTTGGCATAATTCGTGCATGTACTTTTCGATAGTTTGGTGCATCGACAGCACCTATTCTGAACGCTAATCGTTTAACTAGTGGAGTTAACAATATGGAAGCAATGAATGCTGCTATTAAAGACACGTAAAGCATGTCTCTCCTCCTCAACAAATAATCTACATGTAAATCCTAATTGATTATAGCACGAATGCGCGCCGAAATATACTTTTTCTATTTAATTTCCACGATTTCACAAATATTTTTCCCCTTTTTTAATATGGTAGAATGCTGCATGTCAAATGTAGTCACCATTCGTAAAATTTGATAAAATAATGTAGTGTCTAGCATTTAGACAACTTAAAAGGAGCGTAAATTTCATGTTCTCAATTTTTAAACGCAACAATGAGCAAACAAGTGCTCGTCAATTAAAACGCTACTATAAAATAGTAGATCAGATTAATAATCTTGAAGAAAAATATGTCAACAAGTCAGATGAAGAATTAAAAGAAATGACTTTTATTTTCAAGGATCGTTTAGAACAAGGTGAACCAATTATATCAATCATCCCAGACGCATTTGCTGTTGTACGCGAAGCCTCAAAACGTGTATTAGGTATGCGTCATTTTGATGTACAGCTTATCGGTGGTCTTGTTTTAACTGAAGGTAATATTGCAGAAATGCCTACAGGTGAAGGTAAAACGCTTGTCGCTTCTCTCCCTTCCTATGTACGCGCATTGGAAGGTAAAGGTGTTCACGTCATTACGGTTAATGACTACTTAGCTAAGCGTGACTTCGAACTTGTTGGTCAAATTCATCGTTTCCTAGGCTTAACAGTTGGTTTAAATATACCAATGATGGAGCCAGCCGCAAAAAAAGAAGCCTATAATGCTGATATAACATATGGTGTGGGTACTGAGTTCGGTTTTGACTACTTACGTGACAATATGGCACATAGCTTGGCTGATAAAGTACAACGTCCTTATCACTTCGCTATTATCGATGAAGTCGATAGTGTACTTATTGATGAGGCAAAAACACCGCTTATTATCGCTGGGAAAATGGCAGCGAATGATGAACTACATCGCATTGCTTCTATGCTAGCTAGCCGTTTTAAAGAAGAAGAAGATTACGATTTTGATGATGAAACAAAAGCTACTTCTTTAACAGAGAAAGGCATTGAAAAGGTTGAGGCTGCCTTTAATGTTGATAATCTATATGATCTTGAACACCAAACACTGTACCATTATGTTATCCAAGCTGTACGTGCCCATGTAATGTTCAAGCGTGATGTTGATTACATCGTTAAGGATGACAAAATCGAGCTTGTTGATATGTTCACAGGCCGTATTTTAGAAGGTCGTTCACTATCTGATGGCTTACATCAAGCGATTGAAGCAAAAGAAGGTGTCACGATTACTGAAGAAAATAAGGCACAGGCACAGATTACAATTCAGAACTATTTCCGTATGTATCCGAAGCTTTCTGGGATGACGGGTACAGCGAAAACACAGGAAAAAGAAATTCGAGAAGTATACGGTATGGAAGTTATTCAAATTCCAACAAACCGCCCACGTCAACGTGTCGATCAGCCTGATATTATTTTCAGTAAACAAGAAGATAAATATAAGTACGTGGCAGCAGAAGTAAAACGTCGCCACGAAAAGGGACAACCTATCTTAATTGGTACAACGTCAATACTGCAGTCTGAAACGGTTGCCGATTACTTGAAGAAAGAAGGCTTAAAATTCCAATTGTTGAATGCTAAAACAGTCGAGCAAGAGGTTGAACTGATTTCTCAAGCTGGTCAGAAAGGTCGTATTACTGTAGCTACCAATATGGCTGGTCGCGGTACAGATATCGTGTTAGGCGAAGAAGTTCATGCACTTGGAGGCCTATATGTCATCGGTACCGAAAAGCATGAAAGCCGTCGTGTAGATAATCAGCTTCGCGGTCGTTCAGGTCGTCAAGGTGACATAGGTGAAAGCCGCTTCATTCTCTCTATTGAAGATGATATGTTCCGCCGCTATGCAAAAGAAGATGTTGAAAAATTCTCTGCAAAAATGGTTGTAGATGAAGGCATTATTCAAAACAAAGATGTTCAAGAACTCATTAACCGTACACAACGTATTGTTGAAGGCTCTCAATACGGTATGCGTGAATACAACCTAAAATTAGACGATGTTATTAATGACCAACGTACAGTTATTTACGGTCTGCGTGACAAAATTTTAGCTGGTGAAAATTTATTAGAACAATTAAAGCAAAT
The DNA here is from genome assembly GCF_030209535.1 of Lysinibacillus sp. fls2-241-R2A-57. Taxonomy (NCBI): domain Bacteria; kingdom Bacillati; phylum Bacillota; class Bacilli; order Caryophanales; family Bacillaceae; genus Lysinibacillus; species Lysinibacillus sp. fls2-241-R2A-57. Next base: position 93,151 of record NZ_JARVRU010000043.1, on the reverse strand, counting down.
GTTCTATGAAACTGTAGACTTTGCGGTACGTGAAGCCGCTTCTGAAGAATTACCTTCTGTTGAATGGGATTATGATGATATGGAAAGAACCTTAAATAGTCTCTTCCTTTCACCTGTCACAATTGATAGAGAAGTAGGTAAAGTAATCCCTATTTTAGATTCATTGCAAAAACCTGTTGATGAATTAGTAGCAAAGATGGAGAAATTCGCTGAGAATGAACAAGTAGTGAAAGTTATTCCACAAGTAATGCTAAGCTACTTAGATAGTGGCTGGGTGAAACATTTAGAGGCCATGACACACTTAAAAGAAGGAATTGGCTTACGTCATTACCAGCAAGAAGATCCAATGCGAATTTACCAACGTGAAGGACTTGAATTATTCGGGAAGAATTTCCAAGAATTACGTCGTTCTATTATTATAGAAATTACTGGCTTCATGAAAATGATTGAAGCACAAATGGAGGTACAATAATGGGCTTATTTTCATTCTTTAAAAAATCAGACAAGGTTGTTCAAGAAAACACAATTGACTCTAAAGACATATTAGGAAGTGCTACTACGGATACTAGCGATAATCGTGATGTCGTAACGAAGCTATCATTCCACCCTGATTGGGATGTTCCACAGGAGCAAAAATACATTTTTAATTTCCTTGCTAATGAGCTAGAACCATTGAAGCCAAATCAATTATCACTTTCTTCTATTAGTATTGAAGAAGATTTACGCTCTAAAAATTGGCAAGTGCGTGCATTTTTCCGCTCATCATTGCCTCAAGATATCGAGTTAGGTGAAATTGAGCTTTACATCATGGATAAAAACGATGAGCTTGTAGCATCTAAAAAATTCGACTTTGCAGCACTTGGCACGATTCCAGCAGAATGTGCTCGTCCATGGGTATTTGAATTTGAAAAATCAACGATCAAAGTCGATGAAGTACCAGAAGACGGCTGGAAAATTGCATTCAATCTTGTTTCCCTACGCGGTCACCAATTAGAATTAGATCCATCATGGGAAAAACAACTTCCTGCAGCACAAAAAGAGGAGCTTGCAAAAATCGTAAAAACTTTACCTAAGTTAGGTGAAACAGAAGTTAACTTCACTGGCTTGCAAGCAAAATTTGCTGACAATGGTAGTTTAAACGTGTCTATCTTCATTCGTAATGGACATAATAAAGCTATTAATCTTGAACAATTACCACTAGAAATTATTGATGCAACAGGTAAACAAATTGCTAAAGGTTCATTTAAAATGGATCCAATCTTAACTGTACAACCAGACTCAACGAAGCCTTGGACATTCATCTTTCCTGCAGAGCTTGTTGATGCAAAAGATGCCGATCTTTCTCGCTGGACAGCACGCGTAACACAATAATATGAAACTTTAATCAGTGGGGTTTTCTTCATCCCCACTGATTATTTGTTTTCACCAATCGGGCACTTAATTTCCCTACTTTTGTGCTGGGAGTCTCGTACCCGACGCTTCGCTTTCCGTACAGATCAATTACTGCCCGTTAATGCGAGATAAACTATCAAAATCCCTTCTTTTTCATAGCAAGAAGGGATTTTTTCATTTGGAGATTTCTAGCGGTGATATGGAACATTTTATCAGCGATGTTCTCCTTTTTATCAGCGATGTTCTCCTTTTTATCAGCGATGTTCTCCTTTTTATCAGCGGTATTCATCTTTTTATCAGCGATGTCCACCTTCTTATCAGCGATTACTATCTCACTGCATGAAAAAAGCGATTTCTGCGTGTATGCAAAAATCGCTTTACCTTTATTTTATACCGTCGAATCGTTTATAAGATACTAATCTTTGAGACCAGTAGGAGTACGTAACATCTGAAACTTCAACACCATCTGATCCTGAATGGATAAATTTATTATCACCAAGATAAATACCCATATGAGATATTCCATTTTTATACGTATTCTCGAAAAATACTAAATCTCCCGCTACCGGATTATTAACTTGTGTTGTATTACCATTAAAATATCCTTCGCTACTGTCTCTTCCAATTTTCAAACCACCTTGATTAAAGGCATAGTAAATAAAGCCACTGCAATCAAGACCTTCTGGTGTAATACCGCCATAGACATATGGAGTTCCTACCAATGTATTAGCTACTTCTATTGTTTTTTTATAAACAGCTTGTCCATTAGCTGTAGGCTCTTTAGACGTTTCTTTTGATGGTGTTCCTACACCAGAAGGCCCATTTTCACTCTCAGGTATTGTAGCTCCTGGAGATAATTTTAACACCTGTCCAACGTAAATAGTGTCAGTCGTAAGTCCATTCCAATCTTTTATGTCCTTCTGTGTCACATTATATTGCTTAGCAATTTTTGATAATGTATCACCTTTCACTACTGTATGAGAATCAGTTGTAGACTTCGGTGGTGTTGTAGGTGTTGTTGGTTTTGTTGTTGATGGATTTGAAGGTTTTACTGTTTCATTAGTAGATTGTTTTGAAATCTCAAGTTTTTGAGCCACATAAATCATATCATCCTTTAATTTGTTCCAGCTTTTTATATCTTGTACTGTTACTTGATGATTTTGGGCGATTTTAGATAGAGTATCCCCTTTTTGTACGGTATATGTAGCTGCTTCTGCGGTCTGTAGTGCTAAAAATGAAGTAGCTATCGTACTTAAAGCTAGTATTCTCAATTTTTTTGATTTTTTCATACCAAATTGCCTCCGTTCATGCTAGAATATTTCCTTGTGAGTCTATCATACTAGATATCAAAGTAATGAGAAATCGGAAAAACTGACTATTTTTCAAACAAATTATCAATCTTATTAAATACTACAGAATCCGACGAATCACAAAAAGATATTAATTGCAAGATTCGTATTACTATGGTAACATACACATCTGTATTTAAAATTTTTAGAAAGTTTCAGCTTTTCAATTAAAGGAGTTTTAATTTTTATGAAAAACAGTTTGCTTTTCATCAAGGAAAATTTAGCAGTAGGTTTACTATTATTTGCCTTATTTTTAGGTGCTGGAAATATTATCTTTCCTCCATTATTAGGCCAACAAGCTGGTGAGAACATTACGTTAGCAATGATTGGTTTCTTAATAACAGGTGTGGGTTTACCACTCTTAGCAATCGTTGCTGTTGCAAAAGCAGGTGGGGATTTACAATTACTTGCTAATCGTGTAAGCCCTGCTTTTGGTGTAATATTTACATCAATCGTTTATTTAGCCATTGGGCCATTTTTTGCAGTACCTCGTACAGGTTCTGTTTCCTATGAAATAGGGATTGCACCATTTCTACCTGAGTCAATAGCTGATCATTGGGCACCACTGTTCATTACTTCTATATTATTTTTTGCCTTAATATTATACTTAGCTATTAACCCTACAAAGCTTGTCGATCGTGTAGGGAAAATTTTAACACCTGCTTTATTGATCGTTATTTTAATTTTAGCGGTTAAAAGCTTTATTTCTCCAATGGGTGAACCAGGGAGAGCTATGGGAGAATACACTGTATCACCTCTGACTGAAGGCTTTGTTCAAGGCTATTTAACAATGGATGTTCTGAGTGCACTCGTTTTTGGTATCGTTATTTTACAAGCATTGCGTGACATGGGTATGTCAGATACTAAAAAACAAGTCAAAACGACGATTTTCGCCGGAATTGTTGCAGCTATTGGCCTATCATTTGTTTACATCTCTCTTGGCCAAATCGGTAACACTAGTATTGATGCCATTGGTACTTTTGATAATGGCGGTGATATTATTGCAAAATCAGCTAAAGTTCTATTTGGTAATTTTGGAAGCATTATTTTATCCGCTACAATTTTACTAGCGTGTATATCAACTGCTGTAGGATTATTAACTGCCAATGCTACGTATTTCCATAAGTTATTCCCAAAAATATCATATAAAACATTTTTAATAGTTTTCACAATTTTTAGTGCTGCTATTACGAACGTAGGTCTTTCTACAATTATTAGTGCATCACTGCCTGTACTATTAATTATCTATCCGCTAGCAATGGTGTTAATGGTACTGTCGCTTGTCGATCATTTCTTTAAAGGTGGACAAATCGTTTACATTTTAGCTTTAATTCCAACATTCTGTGTTAGTCTATATGATGGTTTAAAGGAAATGAAAATTAGAATTACACCATATGAGAATATTTTAAATGCTTTACCATTATACGAGCAAAGTCTGGGATGGCTTGTACCTGCAATTATCGGCGCACTTATCGGCTTTATCATTCATAAGCTTACAAAAAGGTAAAAGAGATTTTTTAAAATTTCTACACAGGTCCATCGCTATATCATGGGGGATTTCTGTTCGGTATACGTTTTACAAATGTCATCACAACTTTTGGTGATAAGCCATTTATTAGTTAATTAGAATCTGCTTGCTTTTTGCTAGTAAGTCTCTGTCTACGAATCTTGCATAGACTTACTATTTCGCAAAAGGCTTGCAGATTCTTTTTTTCAGTAAATTCTCTCTTTCCCTATTCGCGGTTATATGGTAATTCATGTATAATAAAAGTAATCAGAAAAGAGGTGTCCTATGAAAAAAATATTGTGGTCTTTCGTATTTATTCTAAGCTTCTTCATCTTCCCATTTGCGAACGCATCTGCTGCAAGCAATGAACAACAGCTTGTAAAAGAGATCAAGGCAATTATTGAGGGAAATTATGTTGGGACTATCAATGGGAATTTGCAAAACGCCAAAACAATTCCAGAAATCATTGATATGCTAGACCCTTATTCCACATATTTCACAAAAGAGGAATTTGAGGAATTTATCAATAGCATCAATCTATCAACAATTGGTATTGGTGTAGTCATCGAAGAACATGAAGATGGCATTCATATTTTACGAGTATTTGAGAATAGTGGTGCAGCTAAAGCCGGTATCGTGGCTGGAGACATTATTACTGCCATTAACGGGCAATCAGTTGTAGGAGGCTCCATACAAGAAACCTCGTCCTTATTAGTCGGTGATGAGGGTACTAAACTAGAAGTGACACTCAAACATGAAAATGGTAAAACTTCTACTAAAACAATTACACGAAAAAAATTCACATTACCGAATGTGGAATCTAAATTACTATTTGGAAATGTTGGCTATATTGCCATGTCATCCTTCTCAGAAGACGGTGCAAAGCTTGTTAAGGACGCGCTTATTGAATTAAAACAGCGTGGTGCAACTTCCTTTATATTAGATTTACAAAACAATGGTGGCGGCTATGTGGCAACGGCTGAGGAAATGACGGGGCTCTTCCCAAAAGCAAAAATTGCCTATTTACTGGAAGAAGCACATGCCTCTTATAAAGTACGTGCAGCCCATCAAAACGAAAAATTCCCAGCTAATACACGCATTCTAGTAAATCGCTATAGTGCTAGCGCGTCTGAAATGTTATCAGCATCATTACAAGATCAGCAATCTGCTATTTTATATGGAGAAACTACATATGGAAAAGGCGCTATGCAAGGCTTTTTTGAATTGAGTGATGGTAGCTATTTAAAACTTACAGTAGGTAAATTTACAGGTCCTTCAGGGAAAACAATTAATGAAGTTGGGGTAAAACCAAATATCCAAACAAAGACTCCTCCTATTTTCCAGGCCCATTACGATGCAATAAAAGAACAATATCCAAATTATAAAGAGCTAGCAAGCTTAAAAAATGTAGCACCATCTAAAACATTTACAGTGAAATTCTCACAAGCACTTTCTTCGCAAATTGCTGAAGGCAGTGTACAGCTCGTCGCTTTAGGTGGTAACGAGGTACCAATTACTACAAAAGTTGAGGGTCAATCATTACTTGTTACCCCATCAAAACCATTAAATCCTGAGCAAGAATATATGCTTCTTGTTCATCCATCTGTTCAAAAAGAAACAGATAAAAAGCTTCAAAAAGGCAGTTATCTTCATATTACAGTGAAGAAATAAAAAAATCCCTCTCACCATTTTAGTGGTGAGGGGAATTTTTTTGCCCGATTAGTGAAGAGAAAACCTCATTGATTAAAGATTCACTTTATTTTCTCTTAAAAAATATAAATGAACTAAGTCTCTTGCTAGCTCGCAAGGAAGTCTTTTTTGTTCAAGTAAATTTGTTAATATTAAACGCTCCAAGGATCCTACAAAACTATCTACAACTACGTTAATTTCGACACGATACGATTGTAATACATCATCACAATCATGGAGGTGTATAAGGTAAATTAACTGCTGTGTAAGCTGAGATTTAACTAAAAATGACTGTTCAGATTCAAATAATCCAATTTTCGTTAATTTCGGATTTTCAATTATGTAGACGAACAACATTTGTATTTTTTGCTTCAGCATTGTCACAAAGCCTTCTAATCCCTTTACAACTTCTTCTGCTTGTTTACTCATGATCTCATCAAATCCACGCTGAAATCGTCTATTCAGATCGTTATAAAGAGAGTCCTTACTTTCAAAATATAAATAAAACGTTGGCTGTGTTACATTGGCAGCTTTTACAATGTCACTAATTTTTGTATTATGATAACCTTTTTCAGAAAATAGCTCTACTGCTTTTTCAAGCAATAATTGTTTACTTCGTTCACCATTTGAATTAATCTTCCTACCTCTTGTCATACTTTCCACCTTATCTTAGATTGTAGTTCCTTCAAGTATTATTAATACTAATTAATTCCAAATTATCTATATGTCCGGCTCATCACCATAACGTGTGGTTGATTTCCGTTCCACCTGGGCTCATTCACAATTTTTGGTGATGATCCTAAGTGATGCCAAAATAATCCATTTTTTCATCCACCAGAGGCTTTAACTTATTACCACCTGTAGAAGGGGAAATGAATGCTGAAATAAGTTAAAAAATACCACGCTATCTGAATAAAATTATTATAATACAGCCCCTATTTTTTTACTATAAAATATTATGAATATGACATTTTTTTTGCAACAAGTACTTATATTGTCTAACTAATCCGAATTTTAATCCCTTACTTAAAAATAAAGTGAAACTTTAATCAGTGGGCCACACTAATTATTAGTCTTCACCAATCGGGCTTTTATGGGCAGTTAATCTCACACCTTGAAGTGGAAGCCTTGTACCTGACACTTCGCTTTTGGTACTGATAAAGTTACTGCCCGTTATTGCGGAGAAAAGACCTCCGTTCCGACTGAATGCTACTGATGAGCCGCTTCACTTCGCTCCAGGGCCTCACCTGTGACGATTTAAGGGGTCATCCAGACTTACTCCAATCAACATACCATACGTCTAAAAAATGCCATCCCTGACTTTCCTGGAATAACCCAGTTAAATACAAAAAGGGTATCAAAGAATTTCTTCTAAGATACCCACTTTTTTGCTATTGTTTTAAAAGTTTTCTTTTTAGTTTATCACTAAATTCTTTTACTTCCTTCACTCCAAATAATAAATAGGAGCCTGCAAGCACAGCACTAAAAATAACAAGACCTACAATGAAAGTTACCCACTTGTTATCAAATACTAAATACTCGCTTGAAAAGTACATAACAATCGTGATAACGATCAATGGTGGCAATGCTCTGAAAAATTGTAGCTCTTTGCTGAAAATACCCATTTTCAGATCATATTTAATACTTGCATACACTACAAGCATGATAAAGTTCACAATGGAACTTATTAAAGTCCCCCATGCAATTGAAACTACTCCAGTTGAATCTACCATTAAGAAAATAACTGCAATATTTACTGCAAATACATTTAGTAAACTAAATATTACAGGTGCCATTGAGTCACCTTTTGCATAGTAAAAGCGTGTAATGTATCCGTTTGCTGCAAGGAAATACATAGAAAGTACGAAGACAGCAAGTACTGGCGCTGTTGCAGCCGTTGCCTTCGGAGTAAAATTGTTATATTCGTAAACAACTTGAATTAGACTAGTCGAATAAAAATACGAGAAAATTGTCACCGGAGCAAGTAATAGTAACAAGTAATGTAATCCCTTTGAATACAAGCTTTTTATAGAAGCATGGTCATTATCAGCTTCCTTTTGACTTAAGATTGGATAAATAACTGTCGTTACTGCCGTAATTAATATAGCTTGTGGGAATTGCATCAACTTAGAAGCATAGTTAACAGATGATACTGCTCCTTCTAATGATAATAGCCCTGCTATATAGCGCTGTAGTAGTGCATAAAGTTGAACCGTTGCACCGCCAAGCATAATAGGTACAACCATTATCCACAACTCTTTTGTTGATACATTTTGTTTAAAAGACAATCCTACCTTAAACGAATCTAATTTACGGTAACCGATAACTAAGAAATACACCATTAGTATTGCGCTCACAAATGCGCTAATACCATATCCAATGGGACCGATAGTTTCCGATAATACAACTGCGATCAGTAAGAAAATTGCATTGTAAATTAAAATGGCAAAGCTCGATAAATGAAATTTTTGATTTACATTTAGTAAACCACTATACCAAGAAGATAACACAAGAAATATAGATGATGGCATCATCCACAAATAAAGATTTCTTGTTAAAGCCACTTCTTCCTCGCTAACAATCTTATCCGTTTTAAAGCTATCTAAAATTGGATCAGCAAAGACCATCCCAATCAATGTCATTAGTGTCGCTGTCACAGCAACTATTGTAAACGACTGCTTTACGAATAGTCCTTTGTCGGTTGATTCTCGGTTATAAATTGAAATAAAAACAGTTGTAAATGCTCCTCCAACTACTAAATATAAAAAGTTTGGAATCATATACGCAGTAAAAATACTGTCGGAAGTATGGCCAGTACCAAATTGGTATCCGATAATCATTTCACGTAAAAATCCGAAAACACGGGCCACGACATTAATAATCGCAACTGCCCCAATTAATTTTATAAATTTATTCATAAGCCATCCCTACCTTCGACGGCCGACTTATAAATCGCTATACAGCGTGCTGTTATATTTTTTTCATCGTGAATGGCTAATACTTTGTCGACCGCTTCACGATTCATATATTGATCTTTTGGCGTGTTCACTGCACGCAGCATCTCCTCGGATAAAACCATAGCGTTTTCGGGCTCCACTAAATGCCCTGCGCCTTCTCCAAGCAAAGATACAAGTCCACCTACATTCGAAGCAATAACAGGTGTATCTGTTGCTAAAGCCTCTAATGCCACTAACCCAAATCCTTCTAAATGGGATGGTAATACAAAGACATCACTTGCTTGGAACCACTTCACTAGTTCTTGTTGTTTTAGTGGATCTATAAATTTGACGTCTTCACTGATTAATGGTTGCAAGGATTGGAAAAATGCTTGGTCTCTTCTAGAACCAACAAGAATTAACTCTAAAGGCCGAGATACTTTTGTTTTTAGCATTTGGAAAGCTTGTAACAGCTCCTCAACGCCTTTTTGCTTAATAACATTTCCTACAAATAAAAATCTGAATGGCTCAGAAGCTAATTGCAGTTCTTTGCACACTGCTGCTTGACTTCCTTTTGTGAAAACCTCACGATTCACACCCATACTAACGATAGAGATTTTACCTTTTTCAATCCCAAAATCTTGTTCAATTTGTTGAGCTAAGACAGGACCTACTGCGATAACATGTTCACTTTCACGTAAAATACTAGCTGTCCAATTGCGAATTCTTGTACTCTTTTTCGCCATACGCTCAATATCGCCACCATGTGCTGTAACGATAAAAGGTAAACCAAACATTTTCTTTAATAGCAACGACAGCATACCAGATGGGAACACATAATGTGCATGTGTGACATCAATAGACTTTTTGTTTTTTAAGCCTTTCATCAATGTCGATAAGCCCCATTTTGTATATTTCATAATGGTGTTTTTCTTACCTGTCGCCGGATTTGTATTTACTGATATATCTACGTCTAGTCCTGCTTTTTCAAGTGCAGTGACTTGGTTTTTCACAAAAATACCGAATGATAAATGATCAGATGTTGGATACATATTACTAATGACGAGTACTTTTTTCATAGACGTGTCACTGCCTTTTTCATTAATTCCTGACCGTGCATGGCCTCTTTATGAATATGGGTAGCAATTTGTTTCGTCTCTGCAATTGACTGCTCCCAATTGCTACTTAGTTTGCCAACTAATGTGGATAGAGCCTTCTCATCATCCTCTATATCCTGCATTTGCAAGCAACGATCTGATGCGCCTACAAAGGACATAAAATCCTGTACTTTTGTATGATAGGATATCGCAATTATCGGAGTTTCCGAATTGGTTGCCAAAATAAGCGAGTGTAGACGTGTACCGATAATAATATCCTGCTCCTCAGTCACCTCAAGTAATCGCTCCGGCACCAAATTCTCTTCAATAATTTCTGTATGTTCACGTCGCTGCATTTTTCTCTGAATATCCTTCGTCACAGTAACGTCCTGCGGGAATTTAGTAGCAAAAAACGTAACTTCTACATTATGCTCAGAAATTACATAATCTAAATTTTTCGCCATGCCTGTAATGTACGCATCATATTTTTCAACATTTCCCTCTGGCCAATAGTTTGCATTATAGTAGGGAACTGCTGAGACACCTATTTTAATTGGTTTTTTGGCGTAATTTTGGCGATCCCCTTTTAATGTAAATGCAGGATCACCAATAACTTCTATTGACTTTTTTACCCCAATACTTCGCAAAAGCTCTTTAGACTGAGGGTCACGTACAGAAATACTTGCTGCATAACGACACATCGCGCGAATACTGATTTTTCCTGAAATCGTATCGAGTGGTCCAGCGCCACATCCGTAAATAATGTAGGGAACATTACTTTGTTTTGCCATCATTGCATACGCTCCATACAGGTGAGCCTCACGTTTATAGAAATCCATTAAAATACCACCACCACCAATAATGAGGAGGTCAAATGTGGATACATATTGTTTATTGTTTTTATAAGTATGGATAAACGTTTTAAATAAATTACTCTTTCTGTAATACAACGGATAGCTGTGTACCCCATAACGTTCGGATGTTTGTTGTGTGTTATTACTAAAAACGGTAATGTCATCACTAGTTACCGAAAATGTTTGTTTTACTTGTTGAAGAATGCCGTATAATATTGATTCATCACCATTATTATCATTGCCGTAATTCCCCACAATGCCTATTTTCATTAAAAAACATCCTTTTACTTTTTAATACTGAGATTATACCATAATTGTAGATTTTCTTTCTTTTTAAAAATAGTAAAAAAAAAGTGAGCTTTAAAAGGTAATATAGTTCTTGCAATATGGTAAAAAATCAACTAGATTTCTATCTACTACGACTCCCTTTGATTTAAAAACAAAAATAGCAAACTAGGTATAACTACTAGTTTGCTATTAAATGCAAAGCCTTTCTTTAATGACTACTGTTATTGATGGATTGCTCTATAAAGGAATAATCCAAAATGAGCGCGACTAATCGCTTCATTTGGTCTAAAAGTGTTATCACCATAGCCAGTAGTTATATCATTTGCAGCTAGTTGCTGAACATATGGGTATGCCCAATGATCCTTCGATACATCTTTAAAGTTAATGTTACTTGTTCCTTCTAGATCATAAGCTAATGCTACAACCTTCGCCATTTGTGCACGCGTTAAAGTACCATTTGGATCAAAGGTATTACCGCCTTTACCACTCATAATACCAGCCTCAACTACAGCTGCGATTTGTTTATAATAAACGTGATTCGCAGGAATATCCTTAAAGCCTGGATTTTTTACGTTTGATGTATCTAAACCAAGTGCGCGACTAATAATAACTGCCGCATGTGCACGTGTAAGTTTATCATTCGGTCTAAATGTGCCATCTGCTTGACCTGTAATAATATTATTTTTTGTTAAATACTCAATTTCTTTATAGTACACATAATTATTTGGAATATCTTTAAACAATCCAGCAGCTGCTACAGTCACCGGAGCCTTTACACTTTTTGTTCCTAAAGTCGCAACTACATTACCAGTAGCACCTGGATTTTTGGCTGTAAACTTACCGTCATTAGTAATGGTACCGATATTTCCTTCTACAGACCATTTCACTTGTGATGGATTGTAAACTAGAGGTTTACCACCGTCATCCTTTGCATCCATAGTAAATTTGACAGTTTCGCCAGAATTCACTGTTTTTGATGTTGGTGCAATGTTCATTGCTGCCGGAGCATCTACTACTTTCACTTGGAATGATTGAACAGCAGTGCCATCATGGTTGATGAAAATACGATCATTGCCGGCTTTCGTTGCAGTATAGCTTAAGCCGTTAACGTTTAAAGTATTATTCTCAGATGTTAACGATAAATGACCATCAAGTGGAAGTGCATTATAATTTTCATCTAAAACATATTTTACTGCTATACTAGACGAAGCACCTTCTAAAAGAGTTGCATTGCTTGTACTATTTTTATAGTCAATATATCTTCCTTTACCTGTTGGTGCCGTACTAACAGCTTGTAATGTTGCGGACACAAGACGTTGTGTGTTTCCTGAATTGGATGGTATGTTCGCTAATACGACATTATTATTACCGTAATTTCGAATACCCATTGTTGTTGAGCCGCCACCGTCTAAGTTAATTGCTCGTTCAACACCGAGCGACACTAAATAGTTAGCGAGTTGAACCATATTCATCCCTGCGCTATGTTTCTGTTTCCCATCAACCGTTATAAAGTGTACTTTTTTCCCATTATTACTTGTCGCTACAACAGTACGAGGTACAACCGCTCTTCCACGCTGACTAGATGTGCTCATCATAATGTAAGGTTTATTGTCCTTTACTAAATACGGACCACTCGCCATGATAAATTGTGCATCCTGCCACTGCTTATCAATTGAGAAGTTAACACTCAGCTCATCTCCAAGTGCAATTTGACTTAGCTTACTGTGCCAATCTCCACCTTGTAAAGAAACGACAAAGCCAGTTGGAGGAATGGATATTTTTTCTTTTGATCCATATGGTGTAATTTTTGTCACCTTTCCTGTTAACGTTTGACCAAATTTGTTTTCAGTAATTGGAGAACCTGTATCTACTACGATTTCAAAACCGTATTCATTTGTATTTGTTGTTTTACTATAAAATTGTGGTGTGTAAACAATCGATTCATAAATATTACGTGCACGGTTCATTCCTGACATGTCATAATTTGTGCCTTTATGAGAAAGTGTTACATCAAAATCAAAATAGTCAATGACACCACTGCCATCTGCTGAAATCCCAAAAGCTGTAGGGACATTCATATATTGATCGGAGCCGTTTGAAACTGCACCACCGTTAAAAATAACATTATTTTTAGCTAATAAAAATAATGGGAAACCTTCAGACATATCGAAGAAACTTGCATTAATAGCACCAACTACACGATTCCCCTCACGTGAATTACGATTAGCATTTGCTACTGTCGATTCTCTGCCATTGACTGTTGCAGGCATACCTAATTGTACTTCCGTATCTGGTTTATCTAAATCAATCTCAATATGATTTATAGAATTTGTATAGGTATCTTTGTATGTATATTGTTTATACTGTATACCTTTCGATAATGGATAATCCTTCTTGACCGTTTGAGCTGCATAAGCATTTAACGGACTAACAACCATTGACAATAATACAACTAAAACTAGTAAATTCTTTGCTATTTTTTTCATTTTTTTGCGCTCCTAAGTAATATAGAGCCCTCAACTCTCCCTTCATATGTTTTACTTCTATTACATTAGCAAAAATATGCCAAAATAGCTATGGAACATTTAAGCTATTTTCCAGTTTCATAGTAATTGTTAAGAAAACTATTCATATAGTCTCATTTTATGATTTTTCTAGCGTTTACCTTTATCGTGACCCTATAACTTTGTTAAAATAGTGTAGAAGTTTAGGAGGGTAAAATATGAAAAAACTATCAATCATTGCTTTGCTCATGACTGTCGTCGGCATGCTTTTTTGGCAACCCCAACTAGCATCTGCTGCTGATGAACTTTCAGGGCATTCCCATGAACAGGGTCTTCGCTATTTAATTTCAAAAAATGCATTAGTAAAAGATGCAAAAGGAAGTTATCGTCCAAATGCTAATGTGACTCGCGGAGAATTCGCTTCTTATTTAGCAAAGGCCATGAATCTTCAAGAATCAAGCAACATAGTCTTTAAAGATGTCCCAGCAACACATTTGTACGCAAAAGATATTAAGCTTGCTGCTTCTGCTGGGATTATTACTGGCTACGGCGATGGTACATTTAAGCCTAATGCCGCTATTTCAAGGCAGCATATGGCAATTATGCTAGAAAGAGCGATTGATTATTTAAAAATCCCTAAAGGTACTCCTACAATTACCTTTAAGGATAATGCATCTATTATTAAAGACTACCGCCAAGCAGTAGCTGTAGGTGCCCAATTAGGAATCATTCAAGGCTCTGGTGGTAACTTTATGCCTACCAAAAATGCAACTATTGGACAAGCTGCTACATTTGTTCACCGCTTAATGACACTTGCTGATGATTCAAATACCGGTAATTCGAACGGCGGTAATTCAAACAGCGGCAATACGAACGGTGGCACTTCGAACGGTGGTAATTCAAATGCTGGCAATTCGAACAGTGGTAATTCAAACGCTGGCAATTCTAACGGTGGTAGTACAAACGGCGGTAATTCAAACGCTGGCGATTCTAACAACGGAAGTACAAACGGCGGCACTTCGAACACTGGCGATCCAAACTCTGGCAATTCAAACGGCGGCACTTCGAACACTGACGATCCAAATGCTAACTCCTCTAAATACGTTATTAAGGAAATTTCAAACGGCACACTAGTTGGCAATCAAGGATTCGCTACCTTTGCAGATGCTGAAAAGGCCATGACAAAAAATACACAGGTTATTGTTCAAAATGATAAAATTGTGAAAATGTCTTCAGGCTATGTAGTGACAAATAATTATGTAGCACTAAAATCTGAAACAATTAATGACTCGATTGCTGTTGCAGGTAATACAGAGATGGAATACCTTAGCAGTGATGAAACACAAGTAAAAGTACGTTTAGCTGGTCAAGTTGGTTACTTAAAACAGGCTGATGTTACATTAATCCCATTTGCAATGAGCAAAGGTCGCTCTTACTATACAAATGAGAATGGTGAAATTAAACACACGCTCTACGATTACAAAACAAATAAATATTCTTCTAGCTATGTGTACGGAAAAGCACCTTCTTTCATGAAGCCAGGTGAAAAATACTATAGCTGGAACGGCATCACTTTCACAAATGGAGATGGATCTTCTAAAGGTGACGCGTATAACTACTATCAATTTTTACCTGCTCGTGCAACAACACACTATACTGCAGAAGAAATTGACGCTTATATTATGCAGAAGTTAGCTGAGATGGAAAGTACGGGGATTGCTCTTTATAAAGATGCAACAAAGAAAAGTAAATTAATAGGTTTAGGCAAAACATTAAAAGAAGTAGAAGCAAAATCGCAAATTAATGCCATGCTTATTTTATCACTTGCACAGCATGAAAGTGCTTATGGTATGAGTCCAAATGCACAAAACTTAAATAACTTATTTGGTTTGTATGAGTATGATACTAATCCACTAAAGAAAAAGTTTGATAGTATTGCTGCCAATATCAATGAGCTTGTTGATAAGTTTTTACAGCCAAACTATATCACGCCAGGTGGTTCACCAGGCAGAAACTTTGCCAACGGCGCTGTAGTTGGTTCAAAAGCTCTTGGCTTTAACGTAAAATACGCTTCTGACCCATACTGGGGTGCAAAAATTGCAGGACATTACTACCGTGCTGAAAAAGCGTTAGGCTTCAAGGATGCTAATAATCCATACACAATTGGCTTAACAACTACACACGGCTTAAATGTTCGTACAGGCGCATCTACTGGCGATACTCCACTATTCACTTATGCACGTAGCGGGATGCCTGTTATCATCACAAACTCAGCTACAAACGGCTGGTATGAGGTTCTTTCTGATAAGCTGCATACAGGAACAGCTTTTGTTAGCAAAGACTATGTACAAGTGATCAATACTGTAAAATAAATAAGAAGTCGTCCTATCATTAGGGCGGCTTTTTTCTGTGAAGGCGGCTCTAAAATATTGTTTTGGAGGTAAATGCTCAACACTCCTGCTGAAGAACTACGCGTTGTGCCTGTAGAAACAGAGGCGGCGGATAGATGAGCTGATGTGACGGATTGCACCATCGAACTGATGGATAGAAGATCTGATATTACGGATAGAACGCCCCATATACAAAAAGAGAGGCTGGGGCAAAATCTCACTTTTCTGCAGCGAAAGTGGAGCGGAGCGCAACGGCAGCGACAAAATCTTTAATGAGCTGCACTTTTGAGATTTGCCGAGAACTTTTGATCGTTTATCGACCAACTTTTTTGATTTATCACCCAACTATTTTAATTTATCACCCAACTATTTTAATTTATCACCCAACTTTTGAAAAATATCGACATCTACCTTCATGGCGACGGATTGCACCATCGAACTGACGGATAGATGAACCGATGCGACGGATAGAACGCCCATATACAAAAAAAGAGATGCCTCAGCTGACCATTGAGACATCTCTACTATTGTTAATATGAAGTTTTTTTATTGTCCGTTTTTATAACCGCCGAGGCTAGGACAACAAAGCCAAGCATTAAAATAAATATTAAATCAAGTAAGCCTGTATGCATAGACACTGTGAATAGTGTAATGACAAACGCATAGGCTACTGAGTGGAAGCTACGAATACCGCCTTGCTTCACTTTATTATAAATTAATGAGATTAATACACCATATAAGAAGAAGCCGATTCCTACAAGTAAATAACCGCCATCTAAGAATAACTGACCGATGAACGTTGGTGTTGTTGTTCTATTAGGGCGTGTAATATATTTACCTTCATCTACACTTAGAGAGTTTACAACTTCTGTTACTTTCATACGAGGGGACACTTGTTCACCTGGTAAAATTGTATTCAAGATACCAGCATGAAGTTCACCATGTAGGTAGCCTTCCTCTTGCGTATATTCAATAATTTTACTTAAAACAATATGACCTGTAACACTCTCACCATTCAATGAACGAATCCATTTTGGCGTTAAATTAACTTGTTGCTCTACTGTTAACAGTTTTTCCTTTTCTGTTTCAGTTAATTCTACATCTGGTTGATCACGGTTATTAAATTCCTTCGTTGTATCCTCTGATACGACACGTAGGAAACCAAACATTGAGAAAGCTACTCCGATCACAAACAAAGCAGAAAGGAACCATGTTAATTTCACACGCTTTACAACATAATGGAAAATAATAATACCAGTAAATAACATAATAATTAATGGTGTACGGTAACCCATTAATAAGAATAAGAACATAACAGCCGCATAAATGGAACCGTATACTAATACTTTCTTCCATGTCATATGCTTTTCTAAAATCATTTTATATGATAATAACAATAAAACTCCAAACCATAATAATTGGGCAAAGAAGTTTAATTTTGGATCAAGGTTACGTCGATTCGATTCATCAGAAATCCCAAATCCTCCGCCAAAAATCATTAATAAATATGAAGTTAAACCAATTAAAGTTAAAATTACAATAAAATGAACAACATATTTCCCTAAGAAGGATAACCCGAATGATGGGATTGTCCATTGTAATTTATCAATGATGTACACACCGATGTAATAGCAAGCAAGTGCTAAAAATACCGCTGGCCAAATTGACACACGTACATTAAATAATTCAAATCGATGGAAATCGAATAGACTTGTAAAGAAATAGAGCACTAATATAAAAGGTAAAAAGAAATACGGTGAAAACGTATCAATCTTATTGACCTTTGCTAAAGTTTGTTTCAGTTTATTCATAAATGTCATACATCTAAGTAGATGTGATTGCCCTCCTCTATCGCGAATCATAGTTGTTTTATTTTTCATTTCTTATACAAAACAAAAGTTATTATATCATAAATACATGTAGACTTATAGAAAGGAATGAATCGATTTAATATAAAATTATGCAATAATTTCTCATTTTGGATAATTAATGGCTCAAATTATAATGTGTGGTTGATTTCCGTTCCGACTGAGCACTTTCCTGGGGGCGTCCGATAAGCCGCAAGGAGTCGCTCAGCCTCCACTACAATCAACTTGAAATAAATGGGATAAGTTTTATCAAATATCATCCCTAATATATATCATCGATTAATTTCCAGTCTGTCTCCTCTCTTCCAAAAGACATTATATGATTTAGCTCGAATCAACAGAATTTTAGCCCCACTTTATCGACAATTCTTTTCATCAAATGTCATAAAAAATCCCAACTAAAGAACCAATTTTTAATGATTTAACCATTATTTAGGTGTAATATAAGTAATGTAGTGCAATTTTTAATGAAAAATTATAGAACTAAGGATGTGGATTCAATGAAGAAATTATTCATTTCACTACTCGTAACATGCTCTTTTATGCTTATAGCTTTTTTAGCACCAACACAAGCTAAAGCTGCTCAGAAAATCGGTGTCGTTTTCTCTGAAAGTAGTGAAAAATACGCCAATACAACACACCCAAGTGGAACATTTAATGGCCAGTCTGTTTCTGAAAAGGTTGACTATAGCTCCACATATAATAAGGAACTTAAAGCTTTTCTTCTCTATCAGCAACAAGGCTTCCAAGTAGAGAAAATTTATGAGAAAGACTTAAACAATTTAGAAAATTTAAGTGAATATGATGCAATCGTCTTTGCTTATACAGTCATGATGAATCATCAGCAACGCGAAAATGTCAAAATGTACGTCCGAAATGGCGGTGGTGCCATTTTCGCCTTCCAGACAGCGCGTAATGAATCAACAAAATTCCCTAAATCCGGCCAAATGGATCTTTCTCCATTAATCTATGATGTCGATTCTTGGGTAATGGAATGGGATAATTTAACTGAGGTGTTCAATTCACGTTTTATTGACGATATTGTATTAGGAAATACAACAATAAGCAATATAAATACTGTTCATCCAACTATTCAAAATACAACAAAAGAGCTTGGCAAAAGCAAGCTTAATCTAACAAAAACAGATCGTGATTGGGTAGAAATCATTAAGCCTTGGCAAGGAGGATCTGCAACACCTATTTTATATTTCTCAGATTACAATTACACTGACAAGGCTAAAACAATGAAAAAAAATGAATTTGGTGCTGCCCACGCTATCGAATACGGTAAGGGCCGAGTTGTTCAAATTGGATTCAAAATCTATGATTATATTAACATTGATGCTAAAGCTGATTGGCAGGATAACGAAAATGGTGCTGCCCATTCAACAACTAATGGTGATAAAGATGCACAAGTATTTATGAAGCATGCTCTAAATTGGGTAGCCGAAAATCATAATGGCAATGTGCCCCGCCGTTATAACCTTACGCTTTACTCTGACGGGGTGCAAGGTTATGTAGCACCGTCTGGTAAATTTGTTTTCTACTCCACTGTAACGGTTAAGAACAATGGTAATGTACCTGCACGTGGTACATTGAAAGTAGAAATTCTAGACGCAAACGATAAAGTTGTTGGTAAAGGGCACGAACGTTATATTCCAGGACTTGCTGCTGATTCCACGACAGATAATGCTGATAAGAAAGATATTAGTACCCTTTCTGAAAAGTATCAAATCTCTATGCCTGGTAATTTAGCTGCCGGAACATATACGATACGTACATCCTTTATAGAGGGGCGTGATGATCGCAAAAATGCTGATGAAAAATTTGCAACGATTGCAGAAATTAAAACGCTCACACGCGCAAAAGGTTCCAACAAAGCAACAATTGCTTCCGCTCCATTCTTCCCAGATGTATCATCATCGAATGGTGCCTATCATGATATAAAAAACTTATATGCACTTGGCATTGTGAAAGGATCTAATGGGAAATTTAATCCACAGGGTACATTGACTCGCTTACAAGCAACAGAAATGATATTGCGAGCATTAGGTATTCCAACATCAAGCTCAGCTACATTAAATGCAAGTGATATCAAAGCAAGTGATTATGGCTATGCAGTTTTAGCAACAGGCTTACGCCACGGCATTATTGCATTAGAAGATGGCAAAATCAATGCCCATCAGCCAATGACGCGCGCTGCTATGGCAAGAGCACTCGTCAACGGCTTCAAACTACAGGGCTACACGAATCATACTTTCTCAGATATACCTACATCTCATGCTTATTATAAAGATGTCCAAGCTTTATATGTACTCGGCATTACAACAGGCTATGCCGATAATACGTTTAAACCAAATGATACAGTAACACGTCAAAACTTTGCACAATTCGTAAATAGAACACTTCATGCAAATTCAAAATAACAAGGGTAAAGGTTGATTTTTTAGAGCATTGATTGGAATGTTTTTCTCGCTGGTGAAGCCAATCGATGATAAATCTGTGAGTTTCACCGGCAAACTTGTGAATTTTACCAGCAAAAGTGCTGATTCGCCGCTAAACCTGGGAATTGCGACGCTAAAATTGCCCGCTTCGCCGCTAAACTCGGGCATTGCGACGCTAAATGTGCTCGCTTCGACGCTAAACTAAGGAATTGCGACGCTTAAAGTGCCCGCTTCGACGCTAAACTCGGGATTTGCGCCACTAAATGTGCTCGCTTCGACGCTAAACTCGGAATTTGCGCCGCTAAATGTGCTCGCTTCGACGCTAAACTCGGGATTTGCGCCGCTAAATGTGCCTGCTTCGCCGCTAAACTTGGAAATTGCGCCGCTAAATGTGCCTGCTTCGCCGCTAAACTCGGGAATTGCGCCGCTAAAAGTTCTCCGTTCGCCGCTAAACTCGGGGATTGCGCCGCTAAATGTGTCGCTTCGCCGCAAAGCCCCTAGATATCGCTGGTAGAAGTACCGAATTGCTGATAAAATTCCTTTGAATACTACTAATCAAACAAAAAGAGCTACATCGTCTACTATTGGACGATGTAGCTCTTCACTATTATTGCTTTGAGTAATACTCCAAAATTCCTTTGTAGATAGATTCAGCAAATAACTCAAGATATTTATCATCCGACAACTTAGCACGGTCTTCACTATTTGAAAGGAAACCTAGCTCAACTAGAACGGCCGGAATATTCGTATTTACAATTACATGGTAATTAAATTTTTTGACCTTACGATTTTCCATATTTACGTTATTAACAATTTGATTGTTTACAAATGTCCCAAGATCAATATCTTCTTCATACATATCACCCGATGTTTGAGCGTAGAATGTTTCGGTGCCTTTTGCAGCTTTATTATCTGCTGAGTTAACATGAATACTTACGAAGATTTCACCGTAATTAGCATGTGTAAAATCTACACGCCCCTGTAATGTAGGGAACGTATCTCCAGTACGAGACATCAATACATTTGCACCCGCAGCCTCTAGTTTATTCTTTACTAGAGTACCAACCTTTAATGTTATATTCTTTTCGAGAATTTTATCGAAAAGGGTCCCTACGTCACTACCACCATGTCCTGGATCAATTATGATAATTCGATCTTTTAACGGATTACCATTTTGATTTAATAGTTTTAAATAAGATTTATGGACATACCCTTTTTGACCGTTAGAAGTAACTTGCGCCCAATAACCGTTAATACTATTTACTTGAACATATTCGCCCTTTTTCAGCTTACTTACTACCGCAGAAGTAGAGTTAGCTTCTTGGCGAATATTTAAATTGTCAACTGTCACTCGACCAAGTAAGTCACCTGTAACTGATGGCGTGTTTGGATCTGGAGTTGGTTTTGGGGCTGGAGTAGAAGGCTGTTCTACTTTAACATCCTCTGTACTATTTGCCACGATATAACCTGGTAAACCGTTCACTTCTGTTAAATAGTAGCCATTTACTGTCTTATAAACTGGTAATTTCACTTTATTATTGACAGTCGAAATAACCTTTGAAGAAGAAGTTGGTTTTACGTAAAGGTTTATACTTTGTGTTGTAGTAACTTGCTTTTGAACATTTCCTAATGTATTACCGTCCGCATCTAAAAACTGTGCATACTTTTTAGAAATATAAGCATAGGTATCTTTTGACGAAACTTTTAACCAGTCTCCTTCAACTGCATAGACTGATAGTTTACCACCTTTATCCACTGTACCTACAATGTTAGCATTAGATGAAGAATCTTTAGATTTACGAATATTTAATCCGTCAGTCGTTGAGGCAACTAATCCAATGACCTGTGACGCATCCGGTACAGCTACACCTTTAACAGGTAGCTCTAAACGATACTTTTCACTTTTTGCACGCGCTACAAATAACGCAAATTGTGCACGTGTCACTTGACTACCTGGGTTATAATTTTGACCGCTTCCCTTTGTAATACCATTATAGTAAATTGTATTCACGTATTTCACGTACGGATTTGTAATATCTACGTCATCAAAAGGTGAATCGATATTTTCATACTTACTTGTATCAAGGTTAAACGCTTTTGTTAAAACATGACTCATTTCATCACGAGTTAAAGGTTTATTCGGTAAGAATTGCCCCTTTGTATTTGTTGCAAAGTAACCAAGCTGTACAGCACGTTCTACATAGCCTGACAGCTCACTACCAACTGCAACATCTGTGAAGCTTGATTTATTAACAACTAATGGTTTGTTACCTGAAGCAACAACAACCATTTTAGCAACTTGCCCACGCGTCACGTTATTATTAGGTTTGAAGTAAGTTTTTCCTTTTTCTGTATACCCTTTAATAACACCTAAATTAACTAAATAATTGATCTCTTCATAAGCTTCATGCTTTGGAGAAATATCTTCAAAACCACCACTTGCACTTGCATTATGTATGGTAAACATTGAAGCTGATATGAATAAGATACATAACATAAGACTGATTTTCTTGAAATACAATGCTCTCTTTCCTCCCTTTCTATTCTCGAATATATTTTAGCAAAATTTAACACTTAAAACCATCATACGAATGTAACTATTAGTATTTTTGGGTTTTATAGGGTTCATCACCAAAAGTTATAGATGACTTTTCTTAAAATATAGGCCCTGTACGTATGGTGATGAGCCTTTTATAGTAAAAAATGTTCTATCGATTTTATAAGTGAGCAGAAACAAAAAAAGAGCTACATCGTTCACTATGAACAATGTAGCTTCTTTTATTATTTTTTTGCGTAATATTGTGAAATCCCTTTGTAAATGGATTCAGCAAATAACTCAGCATATTGATCATCCGTCATTTTAGCGCGGTCTTCATTATTTGTGAGGAAGCCTAGCTCGACTAAGATGGATGGAATAATCATGTTGCGAATTACATAGTATTGCTGTTCTTTAACACCACGATTTTTCATATTTAAGTTATTAACGATTTGATTGTTTACAAATGTAGCAAGATCAACGTCTTCCTGTTGCATATCACCTGTTGAAATAGCATAATATGTTTCAGTACCCTGTGCAGACGTATTCGCTGCTGAGTTAACATGGATACTTACAAAGATTTCACCGTAATTAGCATTTGTAAAGTCAACACGGTCTTGTAGTGAAGGATATGTATCCCCCGTACGAGTCATCATTACCTTCGCACCTGCAGCCTCTAGCTTTTGCTTCACAAGTGTGCCAACCTTTAATGTAATGGCTTTTTCGGAATTAGAACCTACAACAGTTCCAGGGTCCTTACCGCCATGACCTGGATCAAGAATGATAATACGATCTTTTAACGGATTACCACTTTGATTTAATAGTTTTAAGTAAGATTTATGGACATACCCTTTTTGACCGTTAGAAGTAACTTGTGCCCAATAACCGTTAATACTATTTACTTGAACATATTCGCCCTTTTTCAGCTTACTTACTACCGCAGAAGTAGAGTTAGCTTCTTGGCGCATATTTAAATTATCAACTGTCACTCGACCTAATAGATCACCTGAAACTACTGGAGGAGTTGGATCTGGATTTGGATTCGGATTTGGATCTGGAGTTGGAGTAGGAGGTTTTACTACTTCAACATCCTCTGTACTATTCGCTACAATATATCCTGGTAAACCATTCACTACAGTTAAATAGTAGCCACTTACCGTCTTATAAACTGGTAATTTCGTTTTGCTATTAACTGTTGTAATAATTTTCGAGGAAGAAGTTGGTTTTACATAAAGATTTATATTTTGTGTTGTTGTAACCTGTTTTTGGACATTCCCTAATGCATTACCATCTGCATCTAAAAACTGTGCATACGTTTTATAAACATAAGCATAGGCACCTTTATAGGTAACTTTTAACCAGTCTCCATCAACTGCATAGACTGATAGTTTACCACCTTTATCCACTGTACCTACAACGTTAGCATTAGATGAAGAATCTTTAGATTTACGAATATTTAATCCGTCAGTCGTTGAGGAAACTAATCCAATAACCTGTGACGTATCAGGTACAGCTACACCTTTTACAGGTAGCTCTAAACGATACTTTTCACTTTTTGCACGCGCTACAAATAACGCAAACTGTGCACGTGTCACTTGGCTATCGGGATTATAATTTTGGCCGCTTCCCTTTGTAATACCATTATAGTAAATCGTATTCACGTATTTTACGTATGGATTAGTAATACCCACATCTACAAAAGGAGAATCGATATTTTCATATTCACTTGTATCAAGGTTAAAAGCTTTTGTTAAAACATGACTCATTTCATCACGAGTTAAAGGTTTATTCGGTAAGAATTGTCCCTTTGTATTTGTTGCAAAGTAACCAAGCTGTACAGCACGTTCTACATAGCCTGAAAGCTCTGTGCCAACTGCTACATCAGAGAAGCTTGATTTATTGGCAACTAGTGGTTTGTTACCTGAAGCAACAACAACCATTTTGGCAACTTGTCCACGCGTTACGTTATTATTAGGTTTATAATACGTTTTGCCGTTTTCCGTATATCCTTTAATAACACCTAAACTAACTAAATAATTGATCTCTTCATAAGCTTCATGATCTTTAGGAACATCTACAAACCCACCACTTGCTTGGGCACTATGTATCGTAAACATAGAAGCTGAAATGAATAAGACGCATAATATAAGACTGATTTTTTTGAAATACACTGTCTTATTTCCTCCCTTCCTGTTCTCGTGTTCATTTTAGCAAAATTCCACTGACAAAACTATCATACGAATGTAACTATTCTACTATTTTTAGGCATCACCCCTTGAATTTTGATATTTCATAAAAAGAAGAGAGCCTGCAAGTGCAAACTCCCCTCAATTTATACATTATTTAAAAGAACTTCCTTGCATTGTATTACTTTAAACGTAGCCCTTGTCTAAGTAATACGGAATTTAATTATTTTTGTAATTTTTGTGCGCGTTCGATAAATGTTTGAAGTTGAGAAATTTTTAACATCTCATCGTAACCGTAGTTACCATTCCCTGTACCTTCAGTAATACCATTTGAAGCTAGAATTGAAATACATTCATTTGCCCAATGGTTTGCAGGAGCATCAGCAAATGTTACAACATCGCCTTGTTGCTCTAATCCGAAGGCATGTACTAATACTTTCGAGATTTGAGCACGTGTTATAGGTGAAGATGGGTTAAATTTGCCATTACCATCACCATCAAAAATACCTAACTTCGATACAGCAGCAATCGCACCAGCATGTGCATATGATGGTTTTACGTCTGTAAATTTCGTATTTTTATCGGATGTATCCAAGTTAAGTGCTTTAGCAATTTGCTCTGCCACTTCAGCACGAGAAGCGTAAACAGTAAAATCAATAGCGGCATCCTTTACTTCTTCTTTAACAGCTTCTGCTTGTTCACTATCAAATGTTGCTACGCGTTTAGCACCGATATAACGAGAACCCCAATAATATGGATCGTTTAAATCTGAGTAACTAACACCTTTACCTGTTTGTGAGTGAATCATTTTTCCGTCACCTATGTATATTGATACATGTGAGACACCTTTACCACTAGTATTGAAGAATAATAAGTCACCAACTTGTAGGTCATCTTTTTCTACCGCTGTACCTTGTTCGTATTGTGAACCTGATGTACGGTTTAATTTAATACCTAAATCTGAAAACACTTTAGATGTAAAGCCTGAACAATCAAGCCCTTTAGTAGTTGTACCTCCATAAACATATGGAATACCTAAATATTTTGACGCTGTTTCAGTAACATCAGATGCTGTAGCTGCCTCAGCTGTATCTATTTGAGTTGTTGTAAATAACATAAAAGACGCAAAAATCGGTAATAACCATTTCTTTTTCATATTTCGGTATACCCCTTTCAGAACTTTTTTGCCTATACATAGACTATCATAAAAGATGCTATTTTAATTTTTCAATTGTGTAACGGATTTCTGAAAGCAAAAAAAACGCTGATACACCAACGTTTCCGTGGTTTATCAGCGCTAAAATATGGGTATTAATTAATGGCTATCCCGGTGTTTTGTAACATTCCTGTAATATTAGCTATGCTTTGTTACAATAGAACACGAGTTTCATATTAAGTTTGATTATTTGCTTTTTGTTCGCGGGGATCCTGCCGCGGTGGAGAGGGGTGGGAGGGATTCGTTTCTGCTGCCGCGGGGTGGGGATTCGCTTCTCCTGACGCGGGTTTTCTCCTGCTTCGCGGGTATTTGCTCCTGCTTCGCGGGTATTCGCTCCTCTTCCGCGGGTATTTGCCCTGCTTTCGCGGGTATTTTGCCGGTGCGCGAGGATTCGCTTCTCCTGCCGCGGATTTTCTCTTGCTTCGCGGGTATTTGCTCCTGCTTCGCGGGTATTTGCCTTGCTTTCGCGGATATTTGCCTTGCTTTCGCGGGTATTCTTCTGGTGCGCGAGGATTCGCTTCTCCCGCCGCGGATTTTCTCCTGCTTCGCGGGTATTCGCTCCTCTTTCGCGGGTATTTGCTCCTGCTTCGCGGGTATTTGCCCTGCATCCGCGGGTATTCGCCCCTCTTCCGCGGGTATTTGCCCTGCATCCGCGGGTATTTGCCCTGCTTTCGCGGGTATTCTCCCGCCGCGCAAACATTCTCCCACTGCTTCGCGGGGATTTATTTCCCCACCGCTCCGTACAAGTTATTGACTAGAAAATAACTGTACCCAATAGTAATTTCCTTTGCTATCAACGGCAATAGCTACCCCGGTGTTTGTGTAGTTTTCTCGCAAGATGTTTTCACGATGTGTTTGGGAAGCCATCCACGCTTTCACAGCCGCTTCTGGTGATGGGATGTTTCTTCCTAAATTTTCTCCTAAACTTGTATATGGATAGTCGAATAGTGTCGCTAAATCCCATGGCATCCCGTAATAAGGTGATTCGTGCTCGAAATATTGTTGATTCACCATATCCTGCGCCTTAATAACTGCGACTTGTGTTAAAGCTGCATCATAGGTAAGTGGTTGTAACTTTCTCTTTTGTCGTTCAACGTTAACTAAACGAATGACATCATTAGACATGGTTGATGAATAATTTTTTGTCGGTATATAAGACTTTGATAAAAAGTCATAAGCAAGCTCGAAATTGGTTACCTTTGTTGAAAAGTCGAGACTTCGTTCAACTATAGAAGCAAATTGCGCACGTGTTACCAATTGATTAGGTGCAAATTGTTGTGCATTGACCCCTTTAATAATGCCGACATCTGCAAGTGATTCAATATAGTCTTTCGCCCAATGTCCTTCATTAACATCG
This sequence comes from Lysinibacillus sp. fls2-241-R2A-57, assembly GCF_030209535.1. Classification (NCBI taxonomy): domain Bacteria; kingdom Bacillati; phylum Bacillota; class Bacilli; order Caryophanales; family Bacillaceae; genus Lysinibacillus; species Lysinibacillus sp. fls2-241-R2A-57. The sequence continues at coordinate 65,538 of NZ_JARVRU010000043.1, read as the reverse complement.
CTAAACTTACTTTTATTTTGGGAATCAACTTCAATTTGATAAGCGAGCGTTAACATTTTGGCAATTTGTGTACGCGTTAACGGTGCTTCAGGATGGAAACAATCACCATCTTGTAAAATACCTAACTCAACTAAAGCGCAAATTTCTTTGTAATATGGATGGTTGATCGTTATATCTGTAAAATTTGGCGTATATGTAGTATCAAGTTTTATCTGCATGGAACGAGCAATTGCAGCTGCAGCCTCTGCCCTAGTAATCGGTTGCTCTGGTCTAAAGAAGCCATCCTGATAATTTGTCATATAGTTCTTCTCGAGCATATGTTCTATCGAGCTACTTGCCCAATGTGATTGTGAAATATCATTTGCAATACTGGCCGCCAATACTTCTCCAGATGTGTTAGTCAGAGACACAGCGTATGATGAAGTCAGCAATATAAGTGACATGCCAACAACACCAGAAACTTTTTTAAACATAGCTACCTCCCCTTTATACAGTTATGTATAGTACTTTCCTGACGACAATGCCCTAACATATGAAACGGCTTCACAATACAGAAATCACTATCTTTATCTCTTTCGTTGATAGAGAATTATGGTACTTGTTGTTAATTTCCATTCTGATAAGTCACTCGTGGTAATAAAAGAGTTATTACAGATTTAATAAGATTGCTCAGCCGAGTGGCAAATATACCATTAATACCTATTTTTTCCTAAATGTTTTTTAAAAAACACTCCAAGATTGAGGATAACCTAAGAGTGAGTCTTTGCTTTTATTCAATGTTAATAATATAAAAATTATTTTCACTTTTTTGTAAGGTGCGATATAAAAATAACGCCATCTGGCCGCGTCGAACGTCTGTGTACGGTGAAAATGTTGTCGCGCTAGTACCTTGTGTAATCCCATAATTTAATAACGTTTGAATATACATATTAGTTTCATTATTTTTTGTAAAATCTGAAAAAGGGGCAGATAATGTAGTTGCTTGTTGTAAATCAAAGCCAAGAGTCAACATCTTTGCCATTTGACTTCGCTTCATAAAATGATCTGGATTATAATTTGTACCTTTTTGGATAATGCCCTTTTCGGCGAGTGCAGCAATATGACCGTAATATTTATGAGAGGCTGGTACATCATTAAAACCAGGATTCACCACATTTTTTGTCTCCAAATTTAGAGCTTCAGCTAAAAAGTATGCCGCTTCCCCTCGCGTTAAATTTTGATAAGGACTGAACGTAGTCGATGTTGTACCAAATACAATTCCCTGACTATATAATTCACTAACTGCATTGTATAATTCTGCTTCGCTTCCGCTATTTTTTATATCTGTAAATGGCATTGTAGCTGCTTCTGTAGGAATGACTGCATCACATGGTACTACTGCTACCGCAGTGGCAACAGCCCACGCTTTATGTAACTTCAATTTAATGCTCCCTTTCCTCAAGGCCATATAAATGAAGAAAAGAGGGGCTAACCCTCTCTCCTTATTCTAAACCTAATGTTCTCATATGATCCTGTAAAATACGGTAATTATACACTAAATCCTGTTGTTCAAGAGTAAGAGCATCGTATAGTTTTTTTGCAGATAGTACATTCTTTTCAAATGTTTTAGCATCAGGGTCCAACTTACCAATCGCTTCTACAACTTTTAATACTGCCGCTGTATCTTTTTCTGCTTTCTTTAAAGTATCGTAGTTAAGGACTTGTCCTTTTATTTTAGAGTCTAATGCTTTATATGCCGCAGAAGCATTCGCTACATCTTGAATATATGTGCTAGACGCCGGATTAAGACCCGCAATAATTTCTACAACCTTCTTCACTTCACTCATACTTTTCTCAGCTTCGAGCAAAATATGGTAATTAGATACTCTTTGCTTATCCATTGTACTCAAGCTATCGTAATCTTTTCGCACAGATTCAATCATACCAAAATACATTTTGTCGCTCGGCTTTAAATCTTCAATACTCTTATAAACTTTAATAACGTTATCTAATGATAGAAGCAACTGATCGTTATAAACATATTTACGCTGAGTAGCAGTAAGATTATCATATGCTTTTAAAATCTTTTGGTATTGGCCGTCCATATCTTTAGATGTCATCAGTTTGTCAATTTCATTTACAACACTAATAACTGGTTTAATAAGCTTTTCTTGCTCCTGCAATATTCTATAGTTTTCAACAGCTAGTTGTTGATCTTTTGGTAATGCATTATATGCTGCACGTATCTCTTCAATTCGTTTAACATATTGATTTGGCGAGACAGACGGAAGCTCATCAATCATGCTCTGTACATTACCTGCACCTAAAATACTTCCCTCAGCAGCCTGTAATAAATTGTAGTTTGTTACATATTGTTGCATGTCCTTACTTAGGGCATCGTATAATGCACGTGCTTGTGCAGTATCCGCATTGAATGTTTTATTAGACGGCTTTAGCTTACTAATTAATTCAATCACTTTTGCAGTTGGTTCATATTTTTGTAATGTATCAATATTTTTTACATATTGCTTTTGATCCTTTGTCAGGTTATCGTACGCTTTTCGCGCTGAGTTTACTTGACTGACAAATTTACTTGTTCCCGGCTCTAATGCATCAATTTGCACCATGGCATTTAAAATAGGCTTCACTTGCTTTTCACGATCCGTTAACAACTTCACATTCGAAACAAGCTTTTTTTGTCCTGATGATAGTTTATCGTAAGCAACGCGAGCATTCATGAGCTTCGTTAAATAATCCGGATCATCAGGCACTGCCGCATCGATCAATGCTATAACTGTATGTGCAGATTTCAGCTCAGTTTCAGCAGTAACAAGCTTTTCATAGTTAGTGACAGCATTTTTCTTTTCTGTTGGTAGTGCATCGTAATTTTTTCGTGCCGTATCTAAATCATTTAAAAACGTTTTACTTGTTGGTTTCAATGATTCGATTAAGTATATTAATGTAGCTACATCCTCGACTGCAGTTAATTGGTTATAGTTTGTGACACGTTTTTGTGAGGCAGGATCTAATGCATTGTATGCTTTACGTGCTGCTAAAACCTTTTTTGTATAATCCTTATTTGCTGGATTTAAGTCTGCAATTAATTTAATAACCTTCACTACATTGGCATTATTTTTCTCATAAGTTGTTAATGTCTTGTATTGTGTGACTAATTTTTTTGCATTTTTGTCCATCGTTTTATACTCAGAAGACAACGCTGCCACTTTTGCTACAAATATAGTATCTGATTCATTACCTAAAGCAATCACACGATCATCGAAATTTTTCGCTGTGGCAATATAGCCTTTTGCTGTTTGAAGATCTGCATTATTTGTTACAAGTGCTTTCGCTTCGGATGATAGCTTTTCGTAGTCTGCTGATAACAGTTCGACAGTTTCCTTATATGTTTTTTGCGACGTGTTTAAGGCCATGATTCGTGCCACAATATCCATCGCCTCTACTTGACTTTTCAACGTTTTATAGCTTTTCACGTATTCGCGTTTTGTAGGGTCTAGCTTTTGGTAAGCCGTGTTAGCAGCCTTCACTTTTTTAGTATAATCCTTCGCAGTTGGGTCTAGCTTTTCTACAAGAGATATAACATTTAAAACAGCTTTATGTGAACTTTCCCAGCTTGTTAGCTCCGGCAAATTGTTCACGATTTTCTTGACAGTGGTCGCGTCTATTTTTTGTCCCGCAGGTGCGACTGGTGTATTGTAAGCTGCACGTGCTTTCTCTATTTGTGTAATTTTATCTGTAGTTGTAGCAATTTCTGAAATTAATTTTTCAATTTCTTGTGCTGTTGCTATATTTGCCACAGCTAATTCTAAATCAGCGGAATTTTTCACAAATAATTTTTTATCTAAGTTTGTTAACTTATCACTTGCTGCCTTTACTGCATTACGATAATCGGCATTACTTGACGGACGTAATGCTGTAATTTGCTTGGAAACATTAGCCGCTTCCTGATATGGCTCAAAATCTTTATAATTTGTAACTAAACGCTTTGAGCCTTCATCTAGTCTATTGTAGGCAGTTTCAATTGTTGTTACAGCACTAATAAAGCTTGAAGCAGTTGAAAAGTCTTCTGGCTTCTTATTATTCAGCTGTGTAATACTTGCAATCACTTGATCAGCCGAGGATAGGTTGGCTAACACATCTGTATATTTTTTATATGGTGTCACCGCTGCATTAGTTGGATTATGCGCTATGACAATTTTCTTTTGATCAGCTGTGAGCGGGCTAAAGCTAGCAGTTATTTTAGCTGCAGCTTCCGCAATTTGAGTTGAGGTAGAAGATTGGTCACCAAGTAATGTGACAAGAGTATTTAAGTTCTCAATTGTTACACTTACCGCATTTGCATCATCTTCCAGTTTGTTAAGCTTTGCGATATCTGCCCCATTATTTTTGAAATACCCATTACGACCATTATCATCAAAGTTATACTGTAAGGATGAGCCTGTAACGTTAACGACAATATCTTTAGCTGTATTGTTAATTGCAGTATTAACAGCTTTTTTAAAGGTATTTTGAACAAATAAATAAGATTTTTCTGGAGAATCCTCTGTGCCTAAAAATTCCTTATATCGATCTGATACCTTTTTCACATCCTGAACAAAAGTTTTGCTAGAATACGAGATGCCATTAATGCTTGCACCAATTTCCTTAATTTCTCTTAATAAATTGATTTGATTTTCGGTATAGTAATATTTCGCTTTAATAAAATCAATTTCATCATTATTAAAACCATATGAGCTTAAAAGGTCTAAATCTCTTTTTGCAGCAGCCATATCTGTTGCTGTCGATTTATCAAATAGTTTTCCAAATTGTGCAATGGTTTGTGATTTAGTGTCTGTTGCTGCTACATTCACATTAGTTACTTGATTCTCCTGAGAGATTGTTTGAGGTTGTGTTTCTTGAGCATTGGCAATCGCTGCCGGAGTTAGTAATAGACTTGTAATGATACCAACTTTAATTTGTTTCTTCAAAATGCCCACCCTTTCTATATTATAGGAAAATAGATATGTATATTTATTTCTAATTTACTACCTTTAGTATCGGTGCTTACCACTCTATTTCAAGCTATTTTCATAAAGTCGCTTAACTACTTTACTAACATAAAGATAATTGCTATTTTTAGATTGAATAGTCTTTTTATAGGAAGTTATTGTTAGGATACTATATAATTGAATTATGTGCATTGATCTGGTGCAAATTTTGGCAAAAGGTGTCTAATTACGAGTAAAAGTGCTACTAGACTTTATATTATCTTCCTGCTATTGGGTCAAAAAAAATACTCACATCGAGTAATAAAAACTTTGTATAATTGTCTTAAAAAAATGTTTCTCTTTATTGAGGGAAATCTATGAAAAACTTAGCATTTCTACTATGTTATTTACCAGTAATTAGGTGTATACTACAACTTTAATATTTATTTACTAGAAAGGGAGCTATATATGTTTTATCAATATAAGTTTTGGCATAGCTTAACGCATCCCACTAACTTTACCCAAGCTGTCGAGCAAGGGGAAATACGAGGCTATAAAAAACGATCCTTCACAGTTTTCCTGCTCTTTATGATACTATTTGTCATTCGTGAGTATTGGGGCATGGGCACTGAAAGCTTAACAACATTATTTGCATCGAATAATCTGAATGAATACTATACAGCCCGTTTACTATCAATGGTTGGGATTATTGCCTGGGGAATCATTTATTATTGCTTCCATTATTACGGCGTTACATACTTGTTACATCTATTAACAGACATCCCTTACAAATGGATTCAAAAGGTACAACTTTATGTAATGGTATTTTTACTAATTGAAAAAACAATTTTATTTGCTGTATTTTATGCAGTTGGGTACACAACCAACTTCTCCTTCTTTTCACTTGCACCAATTGCTCAGCAAGTAATTGATACAGATTTTGTGCTATTCGCCATCAATCAATTTACTGTAGCGACTTTACTAACAATTATTGTACAATACACGTTCCTTTCGAAATGGGAGGAAGAGTCCAATCGTAAAGCATTATTAGCGAAAATTATCGGACTTTATGTGTTAATGGCTATTTTTATCGGAATGGTTAGTGTGTTACCACTACAAGAATGGTTTACAAGGGGGTTAGGTTGATGCGTTTTATTAAATCTAGACCTTGGACAAGTTTGAGTATTATTGTGATTGCGTTATTAATCGGTGTAAATGCTTATTTTGTATTTAAGGACGATAGTAAAGTAGCCAGATCCTACTTTATCGCTGAATTTCAGAGAGCTACTACTGGTAAACGTGTAGAGACGGTTGAAAAGGATGCGATTGTTGCACCTTCACAAACCTATACGATTTCAGCAGATGCAAAAAGCCTTTCTGCAATAGATGTAAAACGTGGACAGGAAGTAATGGCCAATGACATATTAGCTACCTATAAAACAGAGGAAGTTGACGGTGAATTAACAAAGCTCGAGGCTGAACGCACTGCCTATGAAACCGAATTAAGTGATTTAGAATCTGCTTTAGATCAGATAGAATCTGAATACGGTGAAAACAGTGACCCGCAAAGCTCTATTAATACCGATCAGGTTAGTGATAAGTTAAATGTCTCTGTTCAATTCGAATTAGGTCAGCAAACATCTCCATCAACAGCAGTGGCAATTTTAAACCGTCACATCGCCGAGACAACTCGTCAAATAGCATTAATGGATGCGCAAATAGCCCAAATTCAGGCACGCCAAGGTGTTATTTGCCCAGCAGACGGTGTAATTTCAAAAATCACAGAAGAAGCTGGTGCTGTAACATTCGAAATCTATTCATCAGAAAAGGCTATGCTTGCCTACTTATCTGAAGATGAATGGCAAAAGGTAAAAGATGGACAAACCGTTGATTTTAACTTGCAGCATTTCAAAGATGATCTATCAGGCGTTGTGTTCCAAAAACAAAAAATCGCTACAAATAATGAATCACTTTGGACAAATGAGTTAGCCAAAACTGCAAAACTACCTCAACCTTCAAGCTATGAGGTAATATTGCATCCCGATAACATTCTAGAAGACATTCCATTTTCAACTGTTGGTAAGGCTTCTATTACCGTAAATGAAGCATCCGATGCGTTCAAAGTGAATTCCGAATGGGTGAAATCTGGAAAGAAAAATAAACGTAGCGTTTATACTATTGATGAAAACGGCAAAATTCGCCTTGAGGATATTAAGGTAGCCTTTAAAACAGCAGATTCTACTATCTTCACAGGCTCCATGAACATTGGAACACCTATAATTACAAATGAAGAACGCAATATTTTAGCTCGCACCTTCCGCACAATGCCTCTTCAAAAGATTGAGTGGCAGCATTTTAAAGAAATCGGCTGGAAAGACTACGTAAAATATATTGTCTTTTAACATACAGAAACCTCCCCGACATGTTGGGGAGGTTTTCTGGTTTTGGGTGATGTTTTTTGGTTTATCAGTGATTTTGGTGGTTTTATCAGCGATGTTCGGTGGTTTATCAGCGATTTCAGTACTTTTATCAGCGATGTTCTTTGGTTTATCAGCGATTCTAGCACTTTTATCAGCGATGTTCTTTGGTTTATCAGCGATTTCAGTACTTTTATCAGCGATGTTTTCTAGTTTATCAGCGATTCTGGCACTTTTATCAGCGATGTTCTTTGGTTTATCAGCGATTCTGGCACTTTTATCGGCGATGTACACTGGTTTATCAGCGATTCTAGCACTTTTATCAGCGATGTTTTCTGGTTTATCAGCGATTTTGGTACTTTTATCAGCGATGTTTCTGGTTTATCAGCGATTCTGGCACTTTTATCAGCGATGTACACTGGTTTATCAGCGATTTCAGTACTTTTATCAGCGATGTTCACTGGTTTATCAGCGATTCTAGCACTTTTGTCGGCGATGTTCGGTGGTTTATCAGCGATTTCAGTACTTTTATCAGCGGTGTTCTTTGGTTTATCAGCGATTTCAGCACTTTTATCAGCGATGTTTTCTGGTTTATCAGCGATTCTGGTACTTTTATCAGCGATGTTCTTTGGTTTATCAGCGATTTTGGTACTTTTATCAGCGATGTTCTCTGGTTTATCAGCGATTCTGGCACTTTTATCAGCGATGTTCTCTGGTTTATCAGCGATTCTGGCACTTTTATCAGCGATGTTCTCTGGTTTATCAGCGATTCTGGCACTTTTATCGGCGATGTTCTCTGGTTTATCAGCGATTCTAGCACTTTTATCGGCGATGTTCTCTGGTTTATCAGCGATTTCAGTACTTTTATCAGCGATGTTCTTTGGTTTATCAGCGATTCTGGCACTTTTATCGGCGATGTTCTTTGGTTTATCAGCGATTTTGGTACTTTTATCGGCGATGTTTCTGGTTTATCAGCGATTCTGGCACTTTTATCGGCGATGTTCTCTGGTTTATCAGCGATTCTAGCACTTTTATCAGCGATGTTTTCTGGTTTATCAGCGATTTTGGTACTTTTATCAGCGATGTTTCTGGTTTATCAGCGATTTTGGTACTTTTATCAGCGATGTTCTCTGGTTTATCAGCGATTAACCAAGTTCTTTCGGCGATCACCATCTTTTTTTATTAAAATGATGAATTCTCCATTTGTTCTTGTGTTGCAATATTATAGTGCATTGCAGTTATGCCGCTTACCTCATAGATCATGCCATTTACATATAGTTTCTCACCATTTGCTCCATTCAGACGAACAGAAAAAACAGCATTACCTTTTCCAACTCTTTTTACAGTTACACCATCTGCTGAAAGCTCTACATCAACTATTTTATGATCATACATCGCACCTGTGTATTGTTCAATTTTGAAATCTTTCACAGTAAAGCCAATTTCACTTTTCGGAATGAACGCACTGTTTTTTTCAACCGCAGAAGTTGTATACAAATCATAGCCATCAGATTTAGCCTGAATGCCTACACGTACCGACTGTCCTTTATCATCAGATAATGTTGCAATATAGTCCCCTGCTTGTGATAGCCAAAGCTCATAGTTACCGCCCTTAGGAAGAGTTTCTACCTCCCAATCTTCGAGATTAATCGGTTGATAGCTGTAGACTTTCTCACTCACTGCATGACCAGTAGCCGTAGTTAGCTTAATATTTTTCGGATTAAAGCCTAAATCCTCCTCCAAAAACAGCGCTGAGCCAGGCGTAACTTCATCTGTTGGCTGGCAGTTAATTTGTAGCTTTCCATCTACTTTTGTTACATCAATTTTATATTTTTGCATTTCAACTATTTCATAATTATCTTCATTATCCATATTGAAGCCAATAAGCATGAAATAGCCCGATCCTTCTCGTAATGCCTCGACCTTCACATCATTATTTGTTCGAAGAATGCGGAAAAATTCATGCTCACCATCTGCAGCTAGATTGGCTGAAGCGTAGGCCTCAATATAATTTGAACCTAGCTCGCTTGCGGTAAATGTTTGGATAACTCGTTTTGCTTGCATAGCTTCAATACGATGAATAAATAACGCAAGCTGCGAACGTTTGACAGTTTCTTTTACACCAAAAGTAGTTGGTGTAATCCCCTTTGTTATATTATTTTCAAACAATGGAGCGACTGCGTAATAAGCATCGGAATATTTCACAATATCCTTAAATGGTAATGTCTGGCCAACTCCCTCAGTTTCTAAATGATACGCCGCTGTTAGCATTTGCGCTAATTGTTCACGTGTAATCGCTTGATTGACACCGAAACTACCATCTGCAAGTCCTGAAGTAATCCCCGCATTTTCTAAAGCTGCGATTGCTCCGTAAAACTCATCGCTCTGCTTAACATCTTTGAAATTAGGATCCACTACATTTTTAGTATCCAGCCCTACAAGACCCGCTACAATCTTCGCTGCCTGTCCACGCGTCACATCAGCGAATGGCTTAAATGTACCATCTGCATAACCTTTAATAATACCGCGTGCCGCTAAATCCTTTACCGCGGCACCATATTCCTTCGTGTAATCAACATCCGTAAATTTTTCTGCTGCCTGCGCAGTTGGCACTATTACAATAGCACTTGTCGTTAGAGCAGCAACTATTGCGCCCTGAAATAATGTATGCTTCTTCACTTGTTCAACCCCTCAACACATTTTATCTATCATACTATGATAATACGTGCAATGGAATCCAAAAATTTAATATTTTTCCATTTCGAAAGCTCATCACCATAACGTGTGGTTGATTTCCGTTCCGACTGGGGGCTTTGTAGCTGACGCTTCGCTTTCGCTACAGAAAACATTTGCCGCTGACGCTTCGCTTTCGCGCAGGTAAAACATTTGTTGCTGACGCTTTGCTTTCGCTACAGAAAACATTTGTTGTTGCTGTCGCTACGCTTTCGCACAGATAAAACATTTGCTGACGCACAGAGCAAAGCTTCCTGAGGGCGTCCGATGAGCCGCAAGGAGTCGCCCAGCCAGAGCGAAGATCAACTAATATACTGCGCATATATTTTCAAAAATGACATCTACAACTTTTGGTGATGAGGCATTTTGATAACCCATTTCTCTGGTTCTATTTCAAATGTCAGAGATTGATTGCCAATTCTGCTCTGTTCGATGGTCTATTTGTTGCTTTGGCTTTGCTTTCTGTCGGTGAAGGTTCTTGGTGCGCCGCTAACATCGTCAACTCCGCCGCTAAAGATTGATACTTCACCACTAACATGGTCTGTTCCGCTGCTAAAGATTGATACTTCACCGCTAATATTGTCTGTTCCGCCGCTAAAGATTGTAATTTCGCCGCCAACATCGTCAACTCCGCTGCTAAAGATTGATACTTCACCGCTAATATTGTCTGTTCCGCCGCTAAAGATTGTAATTTCGCCGCCAACATTGTCAATTCCGCCGCTAAAGGTTGTGATTGCGCCGCTAACATCGTCAATTTCGCCGCTAAAGGAGGATACTTCGCCGCTAACATCGTCAATTCCGCCACTAAATGGGGTAATTGCGCCGCTAACATCCTCAACTCCGCCGCTAAAGATTGTAATTGCGCCCCTAACACTGCCAGTTCCGCCGCTAAAGGTTGTAATTGCGCCGCCAACATTGCCAATTCCGCCGCTAAAGGTTGATACTTCGCCGCCAACATCGTCAACTTCGCCCCTAACATGGCAAGTTCCGTTGCTTTGACTCTTTTCCGTCACTCTTGCTTTGCTTTCCGCCGCTACGCTACTCCATCGCTCTCATAGATAACAAAAAAACAGTGGAGAGTTCGATTAATTCGAACTTCCACTGTTTATAAAGGATTTCTTAGTTTTTGAAGTCTTGTTTAGCTGTAACTTTTACAGGAGTTGCGCTTTGACCACCAATGTTTACGCGAGCATTGAATACGTCGTTTGCTTTACCTGTAGCAGATGCAGTTGTTGTACCGTTATTGCTGAATACTACTTCACCAGAAACTTTAGATAAAGTTAAAGTTGTTGCAGCAGTTGGAACGTTGTTAAATTTAGCTTGACCTTTAACTACGCCAGCACCGTCAGCTTCAGCAACAGTTGCCATTACGCCGTATTGGTCAGTAACAACTACGTCAGCTAATTTGAAGAATGCATCTAGGTCGAAGTTAGTAGGTACATTGTAAGAAGAAGTTGTTACAGCGTTAACAGCTTCGCCAGCGATGAATTTATCAGCTTTGCCTTCTTCTACTACAGCTACTTTTTCTACTTTAGGAGCAACGTTTGAGAATGTTACTTCTTTCACGATTTCTTCACCAGTAGCGTTGATTGTGATTGTTACTTTTGCAGTTGCAGTTTTTGCATCTTTATCGAATTCTACTTTAGCTGCATCATCTGTAGTAATGTTACCATCTGCAACGTTTGTAAGAACTGTAGATTTTACAGTGTAGTCAGAACCTGCTTTAAGTGTAACTTCTCCACCATTAGCTGTTGTTGCTTTCACTACGATGTCTTTGCCATATCCAGTTGGGATTGCTAAAGAACCTGCATTACCAGCTACGTAGATAGGTTTAATATCTTCTACTTTATAAGAAGAGAATGAGCTATCTTTTACAACTGAGAATTGTTTAGAGTAAGAGCTTGCTTCAATTGCAGTATTATCCGCAACTTTTACAAGTTTGAATGTTACATTAGCAGTTGTTTTAGTAGCGCCTGCTTTGTATGCTACTGTGATTTTGTTGTTAGTAGCATCTTTGATTTCACCAGTTACAGTGAATGGTGCATCATTGTCTGTGAATGCTTTGATTGTGTAGCCTGCTGTTGCAAGTTTTGCAAGAAGCTCGTCTGTTGAAACAACTTGACCGAATTGATCTTCAACTACGATGTCTTTTGCAGTAATTTCTACTTTAGCATCAGCTAGTTCACGGATAGATGTGCTTACTTTGCTATCTAAGCCAGTGATTACTTTTGGTGCAGTTGTAGTTTTAGGGATAACTGTTTGAGTTGCAACTTTACCAGTTGAAGATGTAACAACAACAGTTACTGGTGTGTTTTCTACTACTTTATCGCCTGCTACTTTTGCATAAAGCTCACCGTCTTTTTCTACTAAAGTACCGCCAGTAATAGAGATACCTTTAGAACCGCCTAATACAGCAGTATCTTTAATTGCATTACCTTGTTTATCTAATACAGATAATGGGAATAGGATGTCTGCTCCAGCAGTAACAACTTTTGTTGGTGCTCCTAATGTTACTGAATCAGCACGTAAACCTTCAGCAACTTTTACAGCAGCTTGGTTGTTTTTACCAGTTGCTTTTGCGATAACGATTACGTTTGTATCACCATTTGCTACGATGCTAGTAACAGGAAGTACGATTACATCTTTGCCATCGATTGTTTGTTTTTCAAATGCACCAAATGTTGCAACAGCTTGGTTTGTATTTGTTACAAGAACCTCACCATTTGCGCCATTTAGACGGTTTAAATCAGTAACTTCTTTACCGTATTGGTCTTTTACTGAAACAGGAAGATAGAATTTATCTTTTGCTAAATTAGTATCTTCAGTTAAAGTTTTGCCATCTTTGTTGTAAAGTGCACCAATTGTTACATCAGATGCTACAGTTTTAGCAGAAACTGTTACTGTTTTTGTAGTTGTAGTTGCAGTTGAACCGTGGATCACTGTAAGTACAACTTTGTCGCCTTCTTTAAGACCAGCAGCTTTATTAATAGTGATAGAGCCGTCTGCATTTGCAACTGCTGAATCAGCACCTGCTGCAGTAAGTGTTAAAGATGAAGCGTTTAATTTTGTAATATCTTCACCGTATTGGTTTTTAACTTGGAAGCCGATAGTAGCTGTTTTGTCGCCAGTTGATGGAGCTACATCACCTAGAACTTCAATACCAGCAACTTTTTCGTCTTCAGTTTTCACTGAACCAGTTACTGCTTTCTCTGAAAGACCAGTTACGTTAACAGTGAATTCACCTTTTGTAATTTTGCTTGTTAATTCAATTGTTGCAACTGTTTTATCTTCGTTCCATGTAATAGAAGAGAAGTTAGATTTGAAGCCATCTTTTTTAAGCTCAAATTTAGCTTTTTCAGTTTCAACTGGTTTATTGAAAGTTACTGCTAAAGTTTTTGCATTTACTGCATCAACAGATTTTACTTTTACGTCAGTTACATATGTAACTACAGCTGAATAAGTTTTACCATCGATTACAAATTCTACTTTAGTTTCTTTGTTTTCTGGAAGTGGAGTTGGTAATGTTACAGTATGTTTTTTGTCATTAGAAAGTGTTACTTCTAATGTAGTTGCATCTACAACTTTAGCTTCTTTAACAGTTAAAGTCGCTTCTTGACCAATTTTAGTAATTGTACGGTGTAAGAATGATGCGAATTGACCGCGTGTTAATGTGTTTTTAGGATTGAACGCTTTCACGTTTGTAAGTCCAGCATATTCTAACGCGATAATTGCTTCACGGTTTTCAGTAGCTGTAGCTTTGTCTAAATCAGTGATTGTAGTTTTGAAGTCAGATTCTTTGTAATCTGCTACTAAATCTACGTTGTAAACTGTTTTAATAGCACGTACTAAAACAACCGCCATTTGTTCACGGTTCATGTTACTAGTGTGCATTAATTGGTTATTTGAGCCTTTGAATACGCCTGCATCTTTAACAAGTGCTGCATATTGTAATAACTCTTTGTCAGGTGTTGTTGTTGGTAAATCAGTGAAACGTGCTTCTGTTGCATAGTTTGCAGGAATTTCGTAGTTTTCTGATACTAACCATTTACCTAAGAATTTTGTAACATTTCCGCGAGTTACAACCGCATTCGGTTTGAATGTTCCATCTGGGTAACCAGCTACGATTTTAGCGTCTGCTAATGCTAAAATTGCATCCTTGTGGTCACTTTTTTCAATATCAGAAAAGCTGCTTGCTGCGCTTGCTGCGCTTGCTGCTGGTACGATTGCTGATGCTACTAGGGCCGCTGATGCTGCGCCGACAACCCATTTACTATATTTTTGTTTCATATGAAAGAACCTCCTAGATAAATTAGCCACTTTTGGTGACTACGAATCTATTATAAGAGTACGAGATAATAAATTTCAAAGGGCAAGATATGGAATGAAAGATATGGTAACAGTAGATTTTTAAAGGGTTTATACCCATTTTTTAGATTAAAGTGCATATTGTCCCCATCCTGAAAATTAACATACAAACCTTACTGCCACACGGAAATTATACCAATTTACCCATGTCGTTTTCCCCAACTATTTTTCGACAAAAATCGACTTTTTACCAATATTTGATCAAAAACCATTAGTGAACAAATCGTGAATATACGTTACAATAAGGTAGGTAATTTATTCTTGTATTTCCTTGATTATATTAGAATTTTCTAGCAGTTTTGCAGATTATCAGTTATTTTGGCGATTTCTCGATATAATGTCGACGGTTTTATTAGGGTTTGGAACTTATTAACATGTTGTAGTGATATTATCGGCGATTTTTGTCTTATCAGCGGTGTTCGTGGTGCTATCGGCGGTTTTTGGCATTTTATTGGTGGTTTGGACGGTTTTATTAGCGATTTGGGGCAGCTTATCAGCGGGGTTCGCGGTTTTATCAGCGATGTTCACGATTTTATCAATGATTCCGGCTTTTTATCAGCGGTGTTCACGATTTTATCAGCGATTCTAGCTTTTTATCAGCGATGTTCGCGATTTTATCAGCGATTCTAGCTTTTTATCAGCGTTGTTCACAATGTTATCAGCGACTCTAGCTTTTTATCAGCGATGTTCGCGGTTTTATCAGCGATTCTGCTTTTTTATCAGCGATGCTCACGATTTTATCAGCGATTCTGCCTTTTTATCAGCCATGTTCACGATTTTATCAGCGATTCTGCCTTTTTATCAGCCATGTTCACGATTTTATCAGCGATTCTAGCTTTTTATCAGCGATGGGCGCGGTTTTATCAGCGATTCTGGCTTTTTATCAGCGGGGGGCGCGATCTTATCAGCGATTTCCGACATCTTATCAGCGATGTTCTCAATGTTACCAGCGATTCTATTAGCAATTACACAATTATTAGAGATGGGGATTTGAAGGAATGGTTTTTAGTAGCCTTATATTTTTATATGTCTTTTTGCCATTAGTGCTCGTTGTGTACTTCATCTCTCCGAAGATGTTTCGCAACACAATTTTACTATTGGCTAGTCTGTTCTTTTATGCATGGGGCGAACCGAAGTATGTACTTTTAATGATGATTTCCATTTTGCTCAACTATATTTTGGGGATCGTTATTGAAAATACAGTTGATCAGTCCAATCGAAAAGCGCTACTTTGGCTTGTTATTATGAGTAACCTAGCCATCTTAGGCTATTACAAATATGCTGGCTTTTTTGTGGATATTATTAACAACTATTTGGATAAGCCCATTGAATGGGAGGCTGTTCCGCTTCCAATCGGTATTTCATTCTATACGTTCCAGGCACTTAGCTATGTTATCGATGTTTATCGAAAAGATGTAAAGGCACAGCGTAATTTTTTAGATCTATCACTTTTCATTACACTGTTTCCACAGCTTGTGGCAGGACCGATTGTTCGTTATCAAACGGTAGCTGAGCAAATTAAAAAGCGTCTTTCTACAGCTGAGGATTGGATGATTGGTACGCGTCGCTTTGTTCAAGGGTTAGCTAAAAAAGTACTGATTGCGAATCCGATGGGTGAAGTCGCCGATCATGTCTTTAGTTTATCCGGTGGAGATTTAACGACAGGTACTGCTTGGATAGGTATCTTAGCATACTCGTTACAAATCTACTTTGACTTCTCAGGTTATAGTGATATGGCCATTGGTTTAGCACGAATTTTTGGTTTTCATTTTGAAGAGAACTTTAACTATCCATACATTGCACAGTCCGTCACAGACTTTTGGCGTCGCTGGCATATTTCGCTTAGCAGCTGGTTCAGAGACTATGTCTACTTCCCACTTGGAGGTAGTCGTGTTAGCCACGAATGGAAGCTCTATCGAAATTTATTAATTGTGTGGACGCTAACGGGCTTTTGGCACGGGGCAAGCTGGACATTTATGGCTTGGGGTTTTTATTACGGTATATTAATTTGCCTCGAGAAATGGGTACTTTTAAAATGGTTGGAGCGTATTCCTCGTTTCTTACGCCATGTTTATATTCTTATTATCGTTCTGATAGGTTGGGTATTCTTTAGAGCGAATGACTTTACATATGCTTTTGATTTTATCAAAACGATGTTCGGCCTATCCGATGCTCCACTTTATAATTATGAAACGATTTTACTGGCGAAGGACTATGCTGTGTATTTTGTAGTAGCAATCATATTCGCTATGCCAATTTATAGACTTTATCACACTTGGAGCGAGCAAAAAGCGACGGCTTCCCTATCATTTGATTGGAGTCTACGTCTTGTACAAACAATTTATTATGGGGCATTGTTGCTCTTTATCACGATGTTTTTAGTAAACGCAACACATAATCCATTCATTTACTTTAGATTCTAGGTGGGACAACATGCGAAAAATACAAATGTATCTATTACCAATAACCTTTTTTTGCATCATTTTCGGTGGCTTCGTCGTGCATGTGTTAACGGTGGATCGTCCGCAATCTGAAATGGAGAACCGTCCGTTAGAATCTGCAAACATTTCACCAAGCCCACAGGAGATCTTATCTGGGGCATGGTCAAAACAAGTAGAAACATATATTTCCGATCAATTCCCTGCACGTGATACATGGATGCGCAACTACGTTTACTTCCAACGTGCAATGGGGAAAACCTACTTAAACGATAAGTACGCAGTTGATGATGACAGCGGCTGGATTATTTCAAAACCCGCTGAAGCAAAATCTGATGAAGAGCTTGCCTCCTTCGCTTCCGATTTACAAAAACTAAGCGAAGGGCTTGCTGAAGAAAATATCCCGTTTACGTTTTACTCACTACCAGCTAAGGCAACTTACTCACGTGAGCCAAGTCCAAGCTATATGCCTGATGATGCAGGAATTGCCAATAATGCGCGCCTACATGAGCTTGTTACTGATGCAGATGTAGACAATATCCGTCTCTATGATGAAATGAAGAACGACTTTTCTGCTGAACGGAACTTCTACAAAACCGATCATCACTGGACAATGCGTGGCGCATACTCAGGCTACGAGGCACTAATGAAAACGATAAGCGAACGACTCGGTGAAACAATTGAGCCAATTCCATACGAGGAAGCCAATACTTATTGCTTACCAAACAAGTTTGCTGGCTCATGGAATAAAATCTTGTACATGACCGTCGATAACCAAGATCAAATTTGCTACAACGAGCCCGCTTCGTTCTCAACGCAATTTACAATCTATGACGGCACAATTGAAGATGGCGTCACGGTTCCATACGAGGCAGTATACGGTCGTGCCAAACAAATGAGTCCTGACAAAGTCGTAAACTATGCTGATGCTTACAGCCGAGACTTTGCAGAGCTCACGATTGTTAACAATGACTATGACAGCGATAAACATATCGTCGTCATCAAAGATTCATATTTTAATGCCATTCAATTTCATGTAGCAAGTCACTTTAAAAAGATGACGATTTTAGACTTACGCTATTTGGATAAAGATCTTATTCCTTATTTACAAAGCATGCACCCAGACTACGTCGTGCTTGCTTACAATGACCGTAATTTAAAATTGATGCCAGAGTGATGAGAGCTTTTAGTGTAGATATCATTTTTTAGCGGTGGTGTTTCAACCTTTAGCGGCGGGATTCGCTTGGTTGGCGGCGGAGATCTCACTTTTAGCGGCGGAATTGACTATGTTAGCGGCGATATTTCGACTTTTAGCGGCGCAAACGACTACTTTACCGGCGGAATTCGCTTCTTTAGCGGCGCAACTTTCACTTTTAACGGCGGAATCCGCTTCTTTACTGGCGCAATTCCACTTTTACCGGCGGAATCGGCTACTTTACCGGCGCAACTTTCACTTTTAACGGCGGAATCGGCTACTTTAGCGGCGCAATTTCCACTTTTAACGGCGGAATCCGCTTCTTTACTGGCGCAATTCCACTTTTAACGGCGGAATCCGCTTCTTTAGCGGCGCAATTTCCACTTTTAACGGCGGAATCCGCTTCTTTAGCGGCGCAATTCCACTTTTACCGGCGGAATCCGCTTCTTTACTGGCGCAATTTCCACTTTTACCGGCGGAATCCGCTTCTTTACCAGCGTAATTCCACTTTTACCGGCGGAATCCGCTTCTTTACCAGCGCAATTTCCACTTTTACCGGCGGAATCCGCTTCTTTACCGGCGCAATTCCACTTTTACCGGCGGAACTGACTACTTTACCGGCGCAATTTCCACTTTTACCGGCGGAATCGGCTACTTTAGCGGCGCAATTCCACTTTTACCGGCGGAACCAACTATTTTTCCGGCGCACCCAAAAAAAGCAGTGATTTCTATAATAATAGAAATCACTGCTTTTACTATGTAGTACGCTTTTTTATTTTTCCAACTATCCATTGACTATATGGAAGTAAAGAAATCAATTTCGTCAACGTAATACAAACAACTAACGTCCACAGCATCAGCAAAGGTACTCGGACTAGTGTACGATCAAAGTGCTCTATAAACCAATCTGTCGATAGACGCAGAACCTCCCAATGAATGAGGTAGATCATAAATGAATATTGACTTAGCACTCGAACTGTTTTCGTATAAGGTATTGACTGTCCCCAGGCAATTACTAGTAATGCAGTACTTATAACAAGCGGCATTAAGTCAAGGCGTCTCGAATGTGTCTCTGTATAACCGAGCAGCATACGGATGTATAAAAAGGCAACAGATAGCACGAAGAATACAATCGTTGTGTAACGATACTTTTTCGCAAGCGCAGCAATCTGTGTATAATACACCCCCATCGCATACGCAATGGCAAAATACCCAAGCCAACCGGTAAAGAGTAAACGAAACATTGACTCATTCTCTTCAAAAATCGGATATGGCAATAAAATCACTGAATGATGGACAAGCGTAATCAACATACATAATGGTAAAAACCAAGCCATAGACCACTTAAAACGTTTCATCAACACAAAAACTACATATAGCTGTATAATGACCAAAACAAACCAGCCTACAAATTCACTGTAGACGATATTGCGGACAAATTTTTCCCAAAATAAGCCCTTGCTATAAATTAACTCCACAAGTAAAGCATCAATCATAGCCCATATTAAATAAGGTGAAAAAATATATTGAATTCGATTCGACCAAAAGTTACTCGGTATTTTATCCTGATAACGATTCGCCAAAATTAATATAGACAATAAAATAAACGTCGGTGTCGCATAACACAGCGCAATACGTAAAAACAGATAAAATGTCTGCTCTGGTATCGCACCAACTTCCATAATAATCCACGAAGAAGTGTGTAATAGTAAAATAGATAAACACGCCACCACACGTAGTAAATCCCACTCTTTAATCACAAAACATTCTCCTAAATATAGTTATCTCTCATTTAAGCATGTCATAATTTATCGAATAATGCAAAGGCAAGGCTCATCACCATAACGTGTGGTTGATTTCCATTCCGACTGGGGGCGTCCGATGAGCCGTTAATCTCCAAGGAGTCGACCAGTTCCAGGCCAATCAACTTACAAATGTCATCCACAACTTTTAGTGATGAGTCAATGGCAATACTAGCAATCTAATTATCTATGCTATAGGGGAAAGATAGATACATTTAAATAGAAGAGAGATAAAATAAATGGAAATTATTTCAAACCCTGAGTTGAAACGAGCACAATAAACGTCAAACGCCCACTTCAGGTTAAGAACTGAAGTGGGCGTTTTCTTTTTAATTTACCATATCTTTTCTACCCATTCAGGATGGTCGATAAATGGGTTGCGATTACCTTGGATTTCGTAGATTCTCTCATTTCTTTGTTTTTCATATTCGTCTACAGGATCTTGCTCGTGCCATTGTAAAAGAACAGAAAGTTTGCCGTGATAAGGGGCTGTTCCATTATTGACTTTGTCATTTAATTCTAGGTCGACCTTATCTCCATCCTCATAACGAGTTGCCATATAAAATAGAATCCGTGCGACATCACCTTTTACGCGATTAGGTGGTTCGAATGAATCTGAATCTTTAAGGCAACCGTTGCAGCCTGCTACTGGACTGCCGCCATTGTCGAAATCTAAATTTCCTCTTGAGCTATTTACTTGTACATCGGTTGCACGTAAGTGATGGATATCTGTTCCTGGTCCATTGCTTGTTCCAAAGTTACCATGTGATTTCGCCCATGTATGCTCTCGGTTCCAGTTTCCTACATTGCCGCCGCTATTTGCTTTTGAACTTGATCTTCCTGAGTAAAATAAGATTACATTATTTGGATTATTAGGGTCTTCATCTGTATACTTTAATGCATTCCAAACTTCATCATAAGAAAGTACCTTTTGTTCAGAAATGATATCGTGAAGCGCCTTTTTTAGTGCTTCCCCCTCTTTGTTATATGCACCTGTATAATAATCATTAGCAACAACTTTGACACTGAAATTTGTTGTAACACTTTTTTTACCATCAGATGCTGTAACGCCTACAATATGGCTACCCTCTTCTAAATTAAGAGTTAGTACCTTGCCATTTACAGTTCCTTTTGTAGCTGTAAATGAAAGCTTGTCACCATCAGGGTCTGAGAAATGCTCTGTTAAATCAATGTTAATTGCCTCACCGACAGCTACAGTTTTGTTTGCTATAGGTTTTTTAATTATAGGTGCATTATTTTCAGCAGGCAAAGAAGGATCCGTAATAGGATCCCCCTTTGAATTTGTAAATTTAATTTGCTCAGGAGCTGCACCTTTTTTATATATTATCGATTGTATATCTAAATTTTCAGCGCCTCTTATTTCACTGACATTTGGACCTTCAATTGTGAGTGTTTTCACGCTATTGCCTTTAAGGTCGACAATCATCCCTGCTTTCACTGGACTAAGGGTAACATCAGTCGTCTTAAAGCCTTCTCCGTGTAGTTCTGCATATCTACCTTTAAGGAATACACCTTTTGGAATAACAGATTGAGCATCTAAATGCACTGCCACGCTTGGTTTATTGATTGTTAATTTATTTGTTTTGTAGTTCTTAAAGTCATATACTATGTCAGGCTGAATCGGTTCAACACTTGAACCTTTCTTAACATCCATTTGAACCATTACAGGATCGTGGTCACTTGCACGACCAGCCATGTCTGTAAAATCAGCATTGATATGAAGAATATCAACAACTGTTTTGTCCGCTAGATTATTCGATACTAAAATATGATCTAATACTTGTGAATTCCCTTGAAATACGTATGTGTAACGATCAGACTCTTCCACTTTATTAATCATATTAGTCATTACTTGACCTTCATGAATTTTTAAAGCATCCGCAAATTGATAGTCGTTAAAATCGCCTAAAGAAACAATGTTTGCATCTGGATTTTTTGATTTAATATCACTAACAAAATTATTAACAATTTGTGCAATTTTTTTACGTTGCTCTTCACTTCCATATACGGGTGGTTGCTTAGAACCAAATAATGGCGTATCTCCATTTTTAGAATTCCAATGATTTGCGATCACTACTACATCTTCACCTTGGAATTCAAATTGTGCCGCTAAAGGTTTACGACTGCTAGTAAACGCTTCGTTTGTTGGATCAATACGACCAGGGTTCAGTGTTAATTTCCCATCTTTATAACCTACAGCTGTTGTAGCATCTCCTGCTGGAATACCTTCCTTCAACTTCACTCGCTCGGGATTATAAAGGAAGCCAACACGAATATTCGCATCTGGTGCTCCACCGTCTTGATTGTTGATAGGATCAATATTAACGTATTTATATTCAACACCACTTGCAGCTTTGATCGCGTCAATTAGTCTTTGATAACTTTGATCTGCTTTTGAATCACCAGGAGAAGCGCCGTTATTATCTTGCACCTCTGTTACCCCAACAATGTCTGGGCTTCCCATGTCAATGCCAATTGCTCGTGCTAGCTTTTTCGCTTTCTCATCAGTAGTAGAACTTTTGTTATTAGAGAAGTTTTCTAAATTGTAAGAGGCAATTGTTAGCTTATCATCGGCTTTCACAATTTTTGTTTTCTCAGGTGATGCAGTACCCTTTTGATGGGCAGCTTTCATTTCATCTAAAGGAACATAGATTTTAAAATTTTGATAGGAATAGCCTACGATTCCCGTAATAGGTCCTTTAAATTTATCACCCGTAGCAACTTCAAAATCACGTGCATCTGTATTCGGTTCTAATCGGAATTGAATTCTGTTCGGATTTGCATTTCCTTTCTCGTACAATACGCCACCGTGAATGGTATTTGTTGGTGCACTATCAAGTACTGTCACCAGATCTCCATGCTCCTGTGGTGCTACCGCTTTTACGTCCTCTACTTCCACCCGCATACCTTCAATGCTTTCCCAGAAATCTATAGCATCAATGGTTGGATTAAATGTTTGAAGCTGATCACTGTCAATGCTGCTTAAGGACATTTTTAATTTATCAAGTTTAATTGGTTTCGGTAGCGCAACACTATTTTTAACTACTTCTACTTTTCCGCCTTGATCGTTACGTACATTGATTTGCGTTGTTTTCAAATCTGTTTGCTGTCTGTCATTATAACCATCATAGGCAAATTCATTTACTTGCCCTTTAACAGATACTAAGTCCCCAACTTGAACTGGCCAAGGGTTTTTACCACTGTATAATAAAATCCCTTCAGAAGTATTCGGATTATTATCAGCTAAATCATCAGGTGTTTGAATGTTATAATACCAATTGTTATTTAATGAGAATGAATACGTTACAATTCCTTCAATGCCCTCAACCGTTTTACCATTGAATGGAGAATTATGATCGGCTCCTTGGATATCATGTATTTGTAATTTATCGGCAATGACATAATTAAACGTAGTTACTTCACTAATCGTACCATTTTTATCTTTAACAATTGCCTTTAAAGTAGTATTTTTATTGATTTCTATTGGCGTCTCATATTTATGACTTTTATCAGTTGGCTCAGTGCCATCTAATGTGTAATAAATTTCTGCATCTGCAGTCGGTGTTGTCAACGTAACTGCTGTTTTCCCAGCAAACGTTCCACTTCCAGGAGATGCGATAGCAGGTTTTAACGCTGAGCTATCTACAACTATATCTGCTTTTGAGCGTGGGATCACTTGATAGTCTTTATCATACTGTTGGACAATACCAGTGATAGATTCATAGGATGTACCGGCAGTTAATCCAAGTGAATTTGTTTCATCACGTACGAGGAAATTCGTTCCGTCATTTGCAGTATAGTTCGTCCATCCAGTCCCTTGCTGAGCATCTGTAAGCGTAACATTTTTTACTGTTACTAATTGTGACTCGTTATCTTCCGTTACTTGAGCACCAGTTACTACCTTTGGAGATGGTGCGCCCGCATTTTCAACTTTTTCAACGATTGTAGCCCCATCTAATTGTAATAATCCGTGATAGTCAACTAATTTACCTTTTAAAGTAACCTCATCCCCGACAGCCAAAGGGAGACTAGTAGGTCGCACAGCAATACCACCCGTATTATCTTGGACGGAGAACGTATTTTTCAAGCCTGCTGCTACTGTACCTTTAATAGTTACAGTTTCACCCACACCTTTAGTTCTAGCATCTCCAATTGAGAGGATTGCCGGTGTTCCCGGGTCAACAGGATCAACAGGTTCACCTGAATTGTCCATTACGTGTTGCCCTAAATTAGAAAAATCATCCGTTGAAGAAGAATTCCATTCCAAAGCCGAGTTAAATGGATCATTAATATTTGTATCACCCGACAAGACTGAATTCTTTCTTACTAAAGTAACATCTTTAGCAAAATCTGCTGAAGGACCAACTTGTCCAATGGAATCAACTATTTCACCCGATTTCCTTAATACGATAGGATCATTTCCATTGAAATTAATAAAAGTCGAGTTTTCTAGATTTCCTTTTACTTTAATGTTTGGATCTGCATCTTTATGATATAAAACATACGTAGCTCCGTTTTCTAAAGTACCTGTCAGACTCACTTTATTTTTCGCGGTAGCTTCTCCGTTCGTATGAAGCTCTAAAGTATAATTACTTAAATCAACCGCGGTACCTGTACCATTATATATTTCAATTGCTTTATTAAAAGAACTACCTTCAATATACTCTGAAATGATTAAATCCTGTGCTAATGCTTCGGCCTTAACTGTAAGTGGTGCTGCTGGTGCAACAACACTTGCAACTAAGGTTGTTGCTAAAAATGCATTTATCGGCTTTTTCCAATTCTTCTTCGACATCCAGTCAATTCCCCTTTCAAATTTAGAAAAGATAGTTTTTTTTAATAAAATGCCCCCTCCCTACTAAGAGAAGGCTATACAAAAGACTATAGAATTGTTTCTCCTTTTACTGTGATTCCTTCAATATTAAATTTTTCAGTATTTGGTTTTGACCGATTGATCTTTCTCAATGTAGTTTTTGAAAGTAACACTACCTGGTATTGAAATATAAAGTTCCAGAGAAGACATCGCCAGCATCCAAAAGTAGTGAGTTAGTTTTTTTCTAACCCCCTTAACTTATGTTACCTTTTTAGCAATTTCTTAGCAATATTATTTAAAATCGCATGTGTGGATGCATTTCCGACAAAGCAAACTTGTCCTCGCCATTCCTACCTTAACCCGTATCTCTCTATCTATGCTTTCGGTTTGGGCCTACACCAAACAGGCGACTTTTATCGCATATGACCCGACATCAATAGCTGAAATATCAAAAATCTATTTCCCCACTACATATATATGTAAACATATTATTGT
Organism: Lysinibacillus sp. fls2-241-R2A-57; assembly: GCF_030209535.1. NCBI lineage: Bacteria > Bacillati > Bacillota > Bacilli > Caryophanales > Bacillaceae > Lysinibacillus > Lysinibacillus sp. fls2-241-R2A-57. The sequence goes on along the minus strand of NZ_JARVRU010000043.1, from coordinate 40,295 downwards.
TAATACTCTATTTTAATAGTATCTATATTGTGTAAATTAATTGTAATTTCAGTAATCTGGATACTATTATAGGAAATGAAATAGAATTTAAATAATTCATAATAATAATATTCATCTACTAAATAGAAACAAATGAAAATGAAAAAGTAAAACAACTAGCAGTCATCTAAGAAAGCCAACACCGCATTATCGAACACTAACAGCCCGCTTGATCCAGAATGAAGCTGAATTAAAAAGAGCATAGTAAAAAAACGAAAACGCCCTCCAATTTTAAGAGGGCGTTTATTGTTTCGATTTATTAAACTGCTATTCTATACAAATACAGCTTGCAGTTGCTTCAATTTTTCTTTTGATTCATCTTCTGTTTCTCCAACAACACCAAAATAGAACTTACATTTCGGTTCTGTACCTGATGGTCGAATGGCTACCCAAGAATTATCCTCTAGTATATATTTCAAAACGTTTTCTTTAGGCAAAACAATGGACTCAGTAGTACCGTCAGCTAATGTTGTAAGTCCCGTTAAGTAATCCTCAAATCGTTTCACAGCTAAGCCTGCAATTGACTCAGGTACGTTTCGCCGAAGACTATCTAATATTGTTTTCATTTCATCTTGACCATTCTTGCCTTCAAATACCTGAGATACTAAGGCCTCTTTGTAATAACCATATTGTTGATACAAATTTTGTAGTCCATCTAATAATGTTTGTCCATTCTTTGCATAGAAAGCTGCCATCTCCGCTACTTTTAAGGTAACTTGTACTGCATCTTTGTCCCGGGCGAAAGTTTCAATTAAGTAGCCATAGCTTTCTTCATAGCCAAATAAATACGAAAAAGCACCCGTTTTTTCATACTCCGCAATTTTTTCAGCGATGTATTTGAAGCCCGTTAACGTATTTACTGTGGTTACCCCAAATCGCTTGGCAATCACCGCACCTAACTCTGAAGTTACAATAGTTTTCAACATTACTCCATTATCCGGCAAAGTATCCTTTGATTGTTTTGTTGATAACAAATAATGTAGCAATAATGCACCAAGCTGATTTCCCGTCAATAATTCGTAGCCCTCACCATTCTTCACGGCCACACCTAAACGGTCCGCATCTGGATCTGTTGCTAATAAAAGATCTGCGCCTACTTTTTGCCCTAGTTCCATCGCTAACGTAAAAGCAGCAGGCTCCTCTGGATTTGGGTAAGAAACCGTAGGAAAAGCTCCATCCTGTACAGCTTGTTCGTTCACAATATGTATGTGCTGAAAACCAAAAGCTTGTAGCCCTTCACTAACTGGCACTAAACCTGCACCGTGTAATGGCGTATAAACAAGCTTCATATTTAGAGCAACATCATCATTGTCCTTTAATGTTAAAAGATGCTCTAAATAGGCGGCATCCATATCATTTCCAAGCCATGACAAGATTCCTTGCTGTTCCAGTTGCTCAAGTTCACATACCTTAATAGAAAATATATCCTCAATATTCCCCATATGTTCCACGATGTCATTGGCAAATTGAGGTGTTAATTGTGCACCGTCCTCACCATACACCTTAAAGCCATTATACTGTTTAGGATTATGACTTGCCGTTATGACAACACCTGCATAGGCATGTAATTGACGGACCGTAAATGATAACTGCGGTGTTGGCCGTGCTTCCTTATAAACATATGAACGAATACCATGTGCTCCTAATACACTTGCAGTTTCATAGGCAAATTCATAAGAGAAATAACGAGTATCATAAGCAATGACAACCCCACGCTCTTTAGCGGCATCACCATTTGATTCGATATAACGAGCAAGTCCTTCTGCGACACGACGAATGGTATAAATATTCATACGGTTTGTTCCAGCACCTAAAACACCACGCATTCCACCAGTACCAAAGGATACGTATTGATAAAAGCGATCTTCTATTAAACTACTATCCTCAGCAATAGATACAAGCTCCTCTGCTAAATAATTTGGAAGATTCATCTCTTTCCACCGATTATATAATTCACGAACATTAACCATTAATTCGACACCTTCTCTTCTTTCAACAACTCTAACATTTTACGTTTATACGCTTCTACTCCAGGCTGATCAAATGGATTAACCTCTAATAAGCACGCACTCATTGCACAAGCTTTCATAAAGAAATAAATCAAATAGCCTAGGTGATACGCATCAAGCTTCGGTAATTCAAGCTGAATAATAGGCACCTTTCCCTCTGCATGCGCAAGTGCTGTTCCCTGTTTGGAAATAGCATTAATCTCATTAAAGGTACGAGTCGATAAATAATTTAACCCATCTTCATTTCGAATATCAAAAGGTACGGCTAAATCTCCCTCAATTTCATGGAAATGTAACAATGTCTCAAACATTACACGGCTGCCCTCTTGAATAAATTGCCCAATCGCATGTAGATCTGTTGAGAAATTCACCGTTGAAGGATAGAGTCCCTTACGCTCCTTCCCTTCACTTTCACCAAATAACTGCTTCCACCATTCATGGAATTTATTCAAACCTGGCTCAAAGGAAGCAAGCAACTCAATCGTAAAACCTTTCTCATAAAGCATATGGCGCATGACCGCATATTTGTATGCATCGTTATGTGCTAAATCTGATTCCGCTAGCTCCGTAGCTGCATGGCGTGCACCGTCCATTAAAGTACGAATATCAACCCCCGCTACTGCAACAGGCAATAAGCCTACAGGCGTCAACACGGAATAACGTCCACCAATATCATTTGGAATCACGAATTTGCGATAGCCAGCTTTATCGGCAATCCCCTTCAATACCCCTTTTTCAGCATCTGTAGTCACAATAATGCGCTCAATGGCCTTATCACCGTAACGTTCTTCCATATATAAACGCATTACGCGAAACGCCAACGCAGGCTCCATCGTACCACCTGACTTTGAAATCACATTGACATACACTTGCTTTGTATCTAAATACTCGAGTAGTTCTTTAATGTATGCACCGCTCATATTAAGACCAACATAAACAACCTCGATGCCACCTTTGGCTAGACCAAAATAAGGCATTAACGCTTCTTGAATTGCTCTTGCCCCTAAAAATGATCCACCAACCCCGACAACAACAAGCACATCCGCACAAGCACGTACCTCACTTGCTACTCGTTCAATAGAAGTAATCAGTGCTTCTTGATCTTGCAAAGGAGAATCCATCCATCCTGTTAATGGATATTGTGGTAAAGCATCATGAATCCTCTTTACGCGATCTTTATACCGTAATATATCACTACCATCTAGTGAACAATTCAGCAATGTTGTTTTAACAATTTCTGTTAGCACTATAGAATCCTCACTTCTTAAGGTAAAATTTGATATGTATATTATGACATATAGTAATTAGAATGAACAATTTCAATAATTAATGAACGGAAAAAGTTCTTATTTCAACTTAGATATTTTTTTCTTATAACATTATTTGATTGACTTTGATCGACATTAAAATAAAAAGTATGTCCCAATTTGAGACATACCTTCTAATTTAAATTTTTATGTTAAAACGCCAGGCACTTTGAATATTAAGGACATGAGTAACTCCATCGTATAAAATCGCTTTGTACAAAAAAAGTTTGTCTATCTACAATCTAACGATGCAAGGTAGTACTATAATTATTTGATACAACAATTTCTTGAGTTTCTTTACTAATTCTCTGACAAACGATATCAATAAAGCCAACAAAAACTAAAATCATTCAGTTTTGCCACTCAATTGTTTAGCTTTTTGTAAAATTAACGCTTTAACACTTTCGCTTAAATCGTCACGTTCTAAAGCAAAATCAATTGTCGTTTCGATGAAACCTAATTGTTCACCTACATCATAACGACGACCTTCAAATACATATGCAAAAACCTGTTGAATACCATTTAAAGACTCAATAGCATCGGTTAACTGAATTTCGCCACCTTTACCTTTCTTCTTCTCATCTAAGAAATGGAAAATTTCAGGTGTTAATACATAACGTCCAATAATAGCGTAATTTGAAGGTGCGTCCTCTAGGGTTGGCTTTTCAATAAATTGTGTAACTTGTATTAAACGACTGTCAGTATTGACAGGATCAATAATACCATAACGATGGACATCCCTATCTGGCACTTCTTGAACACCAATCACACTTGAAGAAGTTTTTTCATATTGATCCATTAATTGCTTTAGGCAAGGTTCATTACTTTTAACAACATCATCGCCAAGTAGCACTGCAAACGGCTCTTCACCAATAAATTTACGAGCACACCAAATTGCATGACCTAGTCCAAGCGGCTCCTTTTGACGGATGTAATGGATTTCCACCTCAGCAGATTTCTGAACCTTTTCAAGCATATCAAATTTACCTGTTTCTATTAGGTTCGTCTCAAGTTCAAATGAATTATCGAAATGATCCTCAATTGCACGTTTACCTTTGCCTGTAACTATAATGATATCTTCAATTCCGGAAGCAATGGCTTCTTCTACTATATATTGAATTGTCGGCTTATCTACAATTGGTAGCATCTCTTTGGGCATCGCTTTTGTTGCTGGAAGGAAACGAGTGCCAAGCCCTGCTGCTGGTATAATAGCTTTTCGGATTTTTTTCATAATTTAAGTTTGACCTCTTATCTCTATTTCATCTTAACTCCTTCAGTTTTTAATACACTGAAAAATGTCATCCAGATTATTTTTATGTCTAGCACGATACTCTTATTATCAACATAGTATTTATCGTAATCAACCTTTTCCTTATCAGAAATAAAATCGCGTCCCATCACCTGTGCATAGCCCGTTAACCCCGGCCTAACAGAGTTAACATTCACACTGTTACGCATTTCAATTAACTCGTATTGATTATATAAGGCCGGTCGTGGTCCAACTATTGACATATCCCCTTTAATAATATTAAAAAGTTGTGGAAGCTCATCTATGCTAGTTTTTCTAATAAATTTTCCAACAGGTGTAATATAACTTGTAGGATCACCAAGAGCCTCTGTTGAAACATTTGGGGTTTCTGTATACATTGACCGAAACTTATAAATTTCAAAATGGATGCCATTTTTACCAACACGTTGTTGTTTAAATAATATCGGGCCTTTTGAAGTTACTTTAATTACAATGCTGACAATAACCATAGGGACGGTAAATATAATAATCGCTATAAAACTTAAAATAATATCCAATAATCGTTTCATTATTCCCTCTCAGTTATGGAAATTGCTTGCTCAAAATCAAACTTTTGATAGGAATTATCTTTATATGAAGATAAATCTCTCTCATAATATAAATCTCCAAACACTTTCTTATAGATCATCTTATTCCCAATCAGCAGCTTTAGTACTCTTCCTACTAGTTTATTAAAATAAACAGACTTACCATGCACTTTCGAAATTTCTTGTACCATTGAACTTGTATTAATGTATTGTGGGTCTTGTGGGTGAAAAATGCCAGACTCTTCATATTGAATTAATTGGAATATAAACTCATTTAAATTATTTATAAAAAGCATACTCCGTTTATTCTCTACTTTTGGAAAAACAAAAGTTTTCCGACTTAACTTACTTAAAAGTGAATAATTACCTGGACACTTAGGACCATATACCATTGGCGGTCGTACAATGGCAACTTGAAAATGCCCGTCTTGTAATTCTAATATTTTCTTTTCTGCAGCTAACTTACTTTTTCCATAAAACGTTACTGGATTCGTCTTTGTTTGATGATTTATTTTTCCTTGTACATTACCATACACAGCCATTGTACTAAAGAAAATAAATTGCTTGACTCCTGCCGACTTTGCTTTCATTGCCAATTGATAGGTTAATTCAGTATTTACTTGATAGTAAAGCCCCTCACTATCAGGTGTTTCTTTTTTATGAACGAGTGCAGCTAAGTGAATTAAAACATCTACTTCATTTAAGTACAGATTTTTTATAGCATTATTTCGAATAGACTTTAGCAAAAAAGAACTATCAGCAAATTTCGAAGTCAAATAGACTTTTAAACTTTTCGCTATATAACCTGTTTCTCCTGTGATTAAAAGGTTCATACTCTCACCTTCTATAAATAGTGCTTCTTAACAGCATTCCATGCATAATGAACGAAATACCAAGAAGCTTTTAATCTATTAATATTTTCTGACTTTCTATATACAATCCACATCTTCTTCGCTACCTTGAGCTTATTACTTGAAGCAGAGTTTCCTACAATCCGATAGCTTGCCAACATTTCTTGAAGGCAATACGCTTTATTATTATTTCTTAAAATTTTTAACCATAAAGCAGTGTCCTCAGGTTGCAAATTAGGCATAATCGGCTTACCAAGTTGCTCAATATTTAGCATAACAGTTAAACAACCAATCGTTGTGTTTTTTAACAAACTTTTATATTCGATGACACTAGGACACGTTACAGTTTTATTAAGAGAATTCCCCTTCTCATCAATCATTTTATAATTAGTAAAAGAAAATGTATAATTGTTACTTTCCATAAACTTCACTTGTGCTTCAAGCTTATGTTGATTCCATAAATCATCACTATCTAGAAAGGCTAAATATTTCCCATTTGCAGCTTGAATACCGTAATTCCTAGCAGCCGCAGCCCCACTATTTTTCTCTAACTGATATATTTTGATACGCTCATCTTTTTTACTAAAGGCGGTAATCATTTCTAAACTATTATCCTTTGAGCAATCGTCCACAATTATCAACTCAAAATGAGGATAGGTTTGATTTAAAACTGAATTAACCGTATCCTCTATAAAGCGTGAACTATTAAAAGAAGGCGTAATAATAGAAACTAAAGGATGATTCATATTGTGTCACCTTTTTTCGTAATAGATTTATAAATTTCTATTAATTTCCTTTTAGAGGTATCCCAGCTAAACGCTGGATAAATAGATCTTGCATTATTCCCTTTTAATATTAACTCTTCTTTACTAATAGATTTAATCACTTTGCTTAAGCTGTGCTCATCAAATTTCGTAATATATCCTATATCATATTTTTTAACAAATAAATCAATTGAAGTATTTTCAGCTACAATACAAGGTTTTCCTAAATATAACGCTTCATATAATTTATTCGGGGAAGCGATTTGGTTATGCTGATAGCTTGGGTCATACACCATATAAATAACATCCATTTGGCTAGCTACAGATAAAATTTCTTCTAATTTAAGATACCCTATATAATGAACATTATCATCAGTATCTGCATACTCTACTATTTTTGCCTGTAATTCACCTTTACCAGCAAACCATAAAGAAACATTTTTTTGCTTTAATAATAATTCAATGCCTCTATCTTTACTAAGTGCACCATAATAAAAAATATTTAACGTGTCACCATTTGTTTTTATTTCATAGTCCTTTATTTGTTGTGGTGGATCTATACTATTGTTAATAATTACTGTTTTATCTTGAAACGCTTTTGGAATATTGACAAGTCGGTTTTCATCAGGTATTATTACTACTTTTGCATGATTCATTATTCGTTCACTTAAATTTTTAATCATTGATCGAATAAACTTAGGAATAGGACTATGAAAAGTCTCAACAAAATCAGCAATATCATAAATAAATTCAAACTTTAATTTTGGATTTAGTAGCTTAGCTATATAAACAGGTAATGCCAAATCAAAATCAATTGCATGCACAACCTTATATTGCTGACCATTTTTAAAAAGGAATAATATCACTTTTATAATAAATATAATTTTGTTAAAAACTGTAATGATCCCTTTTCCATAGGGTGTATTCCCACAATAAATTGAGTGAACAGTAATTCCTTCTAAACGAAAACTTTTAGTTGCATTTTGAATAATCTCGGCATTTACTCCACGGTTCCAATTCAATATATCTACTTCATAGTCCGCTTCTTTTAATGCGCGGGCAGCACGTGGCAAACGATTCGCGATAAATGCACTGTTTTGTGCGAGTAGGATTTTGATCATAATTCACTCCTAAAATCCCAAAAACCTAGATTAATAATAAAATTTACAAAATTATTAATCAAAAACAATTAAAAAACCTATAATTAATGCAGGTTTTGGATGTTTTAGGAAGGATATAAACTTAGTTCATATTCCTTCCCTTAATATTAAAGATCCTTAACTAAAAAGGTTGTAAAATATCCCGCTTCTTAAGTTTTAATCATTGAGGGAATTTAATTATTATTACATCATTTATAGATTTTATAGATTCTTTGTTAGGCCATACTGGCATATTATTTATTTCATTGCTGTAACTAGATAGTATAGTCTCTTCATCAATAGAAGGTGGATTTTTCATTCCAATAAAATGATTCAAATAATTTGCGAATTTCTGAGTACTATTTACTAAATACGCACTAGTACCTGGACTCATAGGAGGTGTCTTTTCATCATACAAACTATTTGATGGTAAGGTAAGTGATGGATCACCAATTATTACAAGCGGTATATCATCCTTATATCCATCAATATGTCTAATATCAAAAGAAACTTGAGTTAACATTGAAAAAGTTTGATTATTAATTGTTTCTAACTTTTCATAATAAATGTTCGTAATTATAATTAAATTAAACCCAATAATAAATAATAAAATGAAATTAGCTTTATTAAATATACTATTTAAATGTGTTTTATTTTCAATTATCAGCAAATCAAAAATTATAATACCTAAAGCATAGATAAAGACCATTTGTTGTATCATCAAATTGTGATACCAAACATTTGGTGAAATAAAGTAAATTATAAAAATAGAAAAAGGCAGTATTAATAATGAAACCACTATTTTTATTAATTCAAAGATACTTTGTTTTTTATTAAATATAATTATAATTAAACCTATAAAAAACATAATAATAAATATTAAATTTAATATTTCAAATATATTTACAAATTTAAATGAAGAAAAGAAGTACATATTGAAAGTTTCTAAGGATTTTCTAAAGGCATTAAATATCGTTGTTAAACTTATACCTGCTTCATTTACTCCTTGATAAGATGTTAATTGATTTGTCCTTTCAAAAAACTTAAAATGCAACACATATAATATTAATCCTGAAACTGTTACTATGGCACCTTGAATATAAAATTTGATTGATTTATTTTGAAGTACTGTATCTCTTATAAATAAAATTATTAAAAGTGTTATTATATAAGCTAAATTTGATTGATAGGTACCCAATGAAATATAAATAAGTAAAGATACTATAACTACTACAAACCAATTATTTTTCATCCTAATAAGATATAGAGAAAATACAGCTAATAAAGTCGATAAAAAATAGGCATCTGTCAAGAATGAATATGTCAGAGTTCCTGAAATACTCGGAAAAGCTGCATAAAGTATTGTAAATAGTAAGATTAATTTTTTATCTTTTATATCAAACAACTCAATTAAGAGCATCACTGTTATACTTATATATACAATAGATAATAAACTATTAAAATACTGTAAATCAAAATAACTACTAAAACTCGATAGGAAAGATAGTGTAAACCTACCTACCTCGCTACTATCAAATTTCGAATAATAAGTTCCCCACATACTATCAACATTTTGTAAACCATTTACTATTAAAAATAAATGTATCAATAAAGTAATAATAAATGCATATTTTAATGTAAATCTAATTCTATTTTTGTTTTGAAAAAAAGTTTTCAATATATAATCCTCCTCGTATATTAAAAGTAAGAGCCCTTTCGTATAGAAATTCAAGTTGATCAGGACAGTTGAACACCTAGAATACAGTTCACTCGACTTACTTATTTTACTTTTTTTAACAAATATACAAAATAAAAGGCTCTCCACCAAAACGTGTGGTTGATTTCCGTTCCGACTGGGCGCTTTCCTGGGGGCGTCCGATGAGCCGCTTCACTCGCGAGGCTCGCTCCAGGGTCTCATCTGTGACGCTAATCCCTAAGGAGTCGCACAGTCTCCGCTCCAATCAACTAATATGCAGCGCATATATTTTAAAAAATGTCATCCACAACTTTTGGTGATGAGCCAAATAAAAACAGCTACTTTCTTAGAGCAAAAAATTTAACCATTAAAAATGTAATAGGGACCCCAAGAATAGCTGACATAGTATAAACAATTATTTCTCTTAAATTAAAATAATGTAAAAATACAAATACCATTACGAACTGTATTACGAAATTCGGAATATAGGATATACAAAACTTAACAAATCTTACCCATGATAAGGTATTTTTAAAAACAAATGTAGAATTTAAAATATATGATATCGTTAAGCTGCCTGCATAACCTAAAATAAACGCTAATGTCCCATCTAGTGTTAAGGAAAATATAGATGAAAAAACAACTCCATTTATTGTATTGACTATACCTACAAAAATAAATAATATAAACTCTTTTTTTATTGAACTATGATTGTTTGACATTTCAAATTCATTCCATGGAATATGAATTTTATCTTTTACTCCAAAGCTTTTTTGAGCCATTTTAGCCATAGGCGTGTCTGTTAAAGAATCTGAGTAAAATTCATTAATTATTGTATCCCCATAACTTTCATAGTATCTATTTGTTTTTTCTATCCCATAGCAATTTTCACTTAAACATTTTCCTGTATCCTTATCGACAACCGAGGCTATTAAATATAATATGCCTAGTTCATTACAAATAGGCTTCAAAAGAAACTCAGGAGATGCAGAGATTATAAGATCATCAGGCTTTTGTTGCTTTATATACCATGGTTGGATTCTATGTTTGTTAGCTATCCAGAAATCTATTAATTTTACATCGGTATTTTTCACATATTTCAAGAAAATATAAAATGTTTCCTTGAATTGAAGTTTAGTAATCATTCCTAACTTATATTTAATGAAACCTAGAATTTGAATTGGTAGCAGTAATATTAGTAATGGTTGCTTTTTTATACAAAATACATAAAAATCTAATGTACTATCACCCTTATAAATTGTCTTGTCAAAATCATAAACATTCATGTGACTCACCCTAAATATATAATATTCCTAATGTAATTAGGATAAATAAAGCAACCATCCCTATTAAAACTTTATCTTTTAATATCACTTCTACTGGGTCACCATCAGAATCTCCTTCTATGTTCAAACTATATTTCATGCAGATAAGTATTACTAAAGGAACCGTCCAAACCAAGAAATTATTAGATAATCTAGCAATAGTTAAAGGATCTACTGTCCATAATGAATAAAACGTAATAGTTAAAGCTAAACTCATATACATATTTTTATCTAAAAAACTTTGATTGTAGTATTTTAAAACTTTTCTTGATTTATTTTTTTGCTTTATTAATTCATTTCTACGTTTACCTAGCCCCAAATAAAATGACATTGAAATTACCGTTAAATATAGCCAACTTGAAATCTCAATGCCTGTAATTCCTGCCCCATATATAACTCTAAAGACAAATCCAGATACTAATATCGCAACGTCAATAATAGGTAAGTTTTTCAATCCATTGCTATAAGCAAGATTAAAAATTAAATATAAAATCAGAGAAACCCAAGCAGCTAAACTATTATTTGCTGTATAAACATTTATAATCGCTGCTATTATTACTAATGAAACACCTAAAATTTTTGCATTAGTAAGAGAAATTAAATTTGCTGCTAATGGTCTTTTGCATTTTGTAGGATGAAGGCGATCTAATTCTACATCCTGTATGTCATTTATTATATAGATGGCAGAAGCTACTAAACTGAATGCCAAAAAACCTAAAAATGATTTAAAAAGTAACTCAATGTCAAATAAATTACCGCTAAAAATTAATGGAGTGAAAATTAAGCCATTTTTAATATAGTGGTGTATCCTCATAAGCTTTATATATGATTTCATTTATCTAGTCAGTCTCTTTCTTAATAACGCCAGTTATTTATTATTCAAAATTCTCTATATTCAAATTAACAAAACTAGAAACTAGTTTTTTGAAAATAAACACGAAACCTATAATAAATAAAAATAATACTGGGTAATTATATCTTGATTGCCCTTCAAAGCAAAAGCTAATTAATATAAAGAACATTATATTAATTGTAGGAATTGATATAACATATGGAATATTCCCTTTTTTCAATTTTAATAAAAAATATATCCCTCCCAATATAGTAAATAAAAATCCAAATATAGTAATTGAAAATATAATTATATCTGTAAGAAATGTGAAAGTATAAATATTTCTAGCATATTCACTCCAAGGTAATTGTTCTTCAAGTGTTTTTACCCACGAACTCATAGACCAAATCTGAATATCAGAAGCCCCACTAAAAAATGTTGCTTTTACCCTTAACAATCCTACTTTGAAAAAATCCACAGGATGTTCCATTATCCATTGAGTAGCAGCTTCTTGGTATAATGGAGCAGCTTTAGCGTTTAACGTACCGTGCTCTATACCTATATCTTGTAAATTTTTCATTAGATTTTGAGTTGGTTCTACAGCTGCAACATCCATGTACATTCCATTCGAATTTTGAGAATTATTATTTATGTATAATACATAACCACCATTATAAGAAACTGGAATAAATTCCCCGTGATTCTTATAATTTAGAATAGTCATAGGAGCTATTACAATCGCCATAAATACTCCAACTATACTAAACTTCAAAATTGTTTCTTTAAAAGTTCTATTTTTAAAATAATATATTATCGCTAATATTATAGGATAGATCATAAATTGTGGTTTGGTTAATGCTGCTAATCCAATAAGAATCCCTAATAAAGGAAATTTCATTTTGTTATTGAGTTCACCTAAAAATACTAATATAATTGTTGTGAACAAAAACAAGAAAAAAGTTTCAGTTCCCAAAACATTATTGTATGCAATATAATTCGGCAATATCACCATCAATAGAAGTACAATTAATGCAATTATTTTGTCCTTAAATAATTTCCGACTAATCATGTATACAATTATTAGTGTAGCTGTTGAGAAAGCGACATTTACTAGTTTAGCAATCAAAATATCTGTGCTGCCAAATAAATAAAAGAACAATGCCAATAATAATGGATATCCAATTCCTTGGTACCCTAGTAATGGATGTGTCTCACCATTAACTATACTTACCGCTATGTCATAATATGTTTTATAATCTGAAATTGGTTCGTTAGGTATCTTTATAACCCAATATAATCTTAGACCAAAGCCTACTAAAACTAAAAATAAGGCGATTACTTTAAAAAACTTTTCTTCCTCGATAATTTTTCTTATTTTTAAAAGTACCTCACTCAATATAACTCACTCCAATCTTGTAAAAAAGCATTATCAGTTAAATCCTTTTTCAGAGTTGTTAATTCTTGCATACAATTGTACCTATTATTTAGGATATACTCAATCTTATTTACCGCTTCCTCAATATCATTTAATTGGTATAGAAACATTCTATTATCATTTACTAAATGACTATGAATATGTGAAGCAATAACAGGAATACCATAAACAATCGCCTCAGCTACTGATAGACCGAAGCTTTCTCCTTTAGAAGAAGAAATAACAACCCCATTATTTTCTTTAACTTGTTTAAGTAATTTAGGAATTTTATCAAAGGCAATAGGAGGAAGATAAATAAATCTATTCAAGATACCTTTCTTTTCAACTAACTTAAATAAATCCACCTCTGAAGTTAGTGGACCTGCCACAATTAAAAGGAATTTGTCTCCTAATTTTTTTTGTAGTAGATTAAAAATTTCAACAGACTCCTCAACATTTTTCAATTTATCTATTCTCCCTATATAGGTAATAGGAATTTTATTTAATTTTTCACTATTAATTTCATCTACTTCAAACATACTCTCAGGAATAAAGTTTCTAAAAACAAATATTTTTTCTCTTAATCTTAAAGGAAGTTCTTGTAAAATATCTGACTTAAACTTTTTTGATGGAACAATTAATCCTTTTATATTCATTGGTAATTCAGCAAGATACTGTCTATTTTCTGCATATGCTGTATGGCATTCGAATAATATCTTTTCATAATTCTTTACCATTTTAAATATTTCTGGGGTATCTATAGGATGTATTGTATCGTATTTTTCGGGGATAAAATCTTCAACAATTTTTAAATAGCGTCCTAAAGACTTTTCTTCAATATACCGATTTAACAGTTTTTTCCCTCCAGAATCGTGGAGGAAAAAAACATCTTGGGCTACATCAAAATTTGAAGCTTTAAATGCAAGAGCACGATTTAATAGTACTCTTTCTACCCCTCCCATTGTAGCCCATTTATAAACATATAGTACTTTATGCATTACTTCAATTCTCCTTTAAATAACGATTGGAAGAAATCTGTATTATCTATTTCATGCATCATTTTTCTAAATCTACTTTCCCATGTTGAATTAACCAAAAATTCTTCCAACTCAATGACTTCTAAAGAATTATTCATTATTTTCGTATAAACTTCTTCCACAGACTCTATTACGTTTTGAGTATCGTCACAATGAGTCACAATAGGGTAATTCCCTATATGCGGAATTCCTGTAGAAATAGTAGGTAAACCAAAAAATAGATATTCATAAATTTTAATCGGATCTACAGCTATTGAGAGTTTAGATTTTTTAAATGGTATTAACCCTAAATGCCATTCTTTCACATAGTGATGTAGCTCTCCAGGGTGAACTTTCCCATAAAATTTTATATTTTTATACTCTTTTAATTTTTTTAAAATTGTATCATCTACACCATAGCCTATTAGATGGATAAAGAAATTTTCTTTCTTAGCTAAATCAAAAACTAAATCCCAGTCAAACCAAGAACTAGTTAAATGACCAAAATAACCCATATGAATCATATTATCAATGGCCTCTTTTTTTAATGCAATATCTCTCATCTTCGAGATATTCTCATCATATCCATTCCCAATCACTAGAATATCATTCCTTAAAAAATTAAATTTTCCCTTTAATGGCTCAGAAACACCTACTACCAAATCAGAATTTACAATAATCGCCTCTTCTATTTCTTTTTTATACCAAGGGGCTTCACCGGTGTTGTAAAATTCTTCCCATTCATCCATTATGTCGTAAATAATGTGAAAAGCATTCTCCCTAAATGGCACAATTAATTTATAAAATGCTTCAGTTGGAAATGTTATAAAAAATTTCTTATCCTGAATTTCATTAATTAAATTAAATTGAGTTTCTATAAAATCGAAAAGTGGAACTTGATAGATTCTTTCTAAAAAACATTCATAGCTGTTATTAATTGAATCTTTTTTATCCCATTGCCAAGCAACATATACTACTGCATAACCTTTTTTAGATAAATATTTTGCTAAGTTTATCGTTCTTTGATTATATAGTTCATCAAATTCAAAAGCTGAAGGAATAATGGCAATTCCTTTTATAGCACCATTTCTATATTCATTTAATATTTTAGAATATAAATCAATCAATTTTACACTATTGTTTACAACATGATTAGTTTCCCTAGCATTTATATACACAAAAGAACGATTGACTGCTTCCTTTAGACCCTTTGTTTTTGAAATATATATAAATTTCTTCATATTACTTTTCACATTCCGTACTGAATGTATGAATCTGTAATATCTATTTAGAATACGCCAACCTTTTGTTTGTTGCATACTTAGTATTTGATGGTTTAAATTATAAAGCTCATGATTATTATGGTATATTTGTTGTTCTAATTGAGTAGTCTTTAATTTCCCCTCTTCAATATCCTCCAAAAAGTGATTGATTATATTTTCCTTTTTTTCTAAGGAACCTACTAAACTATTAATAACCGTGTCTTTTTCTCCTAAGGAATTTACTAGATTATTAATAATAGAATCTTTTTCTTCTATTTTTTTATAAGACCAATTGAGATTGTCTTCCTTCTCTTTAATATTAGCCTCTAACAACTTGATTTGTTCTATATTTTTAAAATACTCATCTTCATAAAAATTGTCTATATTATTAAAAGCAGCCAAACTCAAATTATTTTTTCTATTTGTAGCTTGATTTGAATATATTATAATAGCTTGTTTTCCAGTCCAATGAGTACCTTCAATCAACTTACAATCTATTTCCTTAAAATATGTCAAAACATAATCATTTATCTCTAAAGGAAATGAGCTATATTCAAATGTATATAAATGTTCTTTAATTCTTTCCTTTTCTAAAAAGGGAACCATAATAATTAAATGTTTAATCGTTTTGTCAATTAATAATGGAATAATTTCAAAAGGATTGGTAAAATGCTCTAAAACATTAGAACAAACAACTATATCAAAATGATTAGGGAGATTCATTATATCTCCTTGTACATACTCCACATTTGGGTAATACTCTTTAGCTTTGTTAATAGCTTCTATAGAAAAATCTACCCCTAAGATTTTCGAATGCGGAAAACTATTTGCGAGTAATTGTGTGCCGTCACCTTCAGCACAACCCGCATCACATAAAGAATATTGTTGTTCCTCTATTCCATTTAATAGCCATTCTGGAAGATTTTCTAATAACAATTTGAGAAAAAAAACTGTTTGTTCTCTCCCTAAAAAGCTCTCCCAATTTGTTTCAAAGCGATCATCCCAATACTCCATACTATTTATTTTATGTTCATTCATTTTACTGCTCCTTGATAAAGTTAATAGTTTGACTAACGGGTGGATGGAAATAACCAAATATTTTCTTTTCACTAATTACTTTGAAATATTTAGCACCTTCAATATAATCATAATATTCCGGTTGAATATTCTCTCTATTTTCAATTGCAACTACTAGTATATAGTCATCATCACGTAAATAATTTTCAAATTCAAATATTACCTCAATTATCTTACCGTTAATTTTTGATAATTTATGCTTATGATCATAGGTGGTGCTAACCATTAAATCTGTACCAACTTTATTTTTTATTGAAAATGCTATACTACAAAAATCCAAGTTAACTCCACTCGGTATTTCAGAAATAATCTTAATAAACATTTTCTCTTCAAAGTTAATAACAGACGTTTTTTCATTTTTAGAGTTAAATATCTCTACGTATTTAATAATTCCTTTTTGAGAGCCCCATCTATTGATTTCCTCAAATTGTGTAGTCATTTCTGTTAAAGATAACTGTTCATCATTAGAAGATGAATCACTACTAATCTCTTCATCATTCATAAATTTCATATAATCTGCAGTTACCTCTAATGTTTGCCCATACATCACCATTTCACCTTCATGTATCCACAATACTTTATCACAAAATGTTCGTATACTAGATACATCATGGCCTACATACAAAATGGTTGTTCCATTTTCCTTTAATTCATTCATCCTATTAAAACACTTTGCTTGAAATTTCATATCTCCTACTGCCAACGCTTCGTCAATTATCAAAATTTCTGGATCAACATTGATTGCTACAGCAAATGCTAATCGAGCAAACATTCCAGATGAATAAGTTTTTACAGGTTGATATACATAATCTCCGATATCAGCAAATTTCAAGATGCTGTCTACTCTTTCATCCATTTGTGATTTAGTATATCCCATGATTGCACCTTGAAGGTAAATATTCTCAATACCTGTATATTCTAAGTTAAAGCCAGCACCTAGTTCTAGTAATGCCGCAATTTTCCCATTTACCTTAACCATCCCGGCGGAGGAACTTAAAACACCAGTAAGTATTTTTAATAAGGTTGATTTCCCTGAACCATTCTTACCTATAATTCCAAAAGTCTCACCTTTTTTAACATCAAAGGATATTCCTTTTAAAGCATAAAACTCTGTGTGATATTTGCGACGTGTAAAACTTAAAGATTCTTTTAATCGATCCTTAGGATTATTATAAAGTTTATATACCTTATCTAAATCTCTAACAACTATAGTTGCATTTTCTTTTATATTCTTCATGACGTTCCCTTCTTATAGTACATCTGAGAAATGAGGTCTTAATTTTTTAAATAGAAATATACCTATACATAAAATAAACAATGTAACCAACCAAAAATAAATTGTAAGCAATGGATCTTCCCAAAACCAACGCTTATATATGAAAACATTACGATAACCTTCAACCAAATAATACACTGGATTTAATTTAAACCAAAACTGTATACTAGGCGGTACAATAGTGAATGACCAAAAAATCGGTGTCAACCAAAAACCAAATTGTATAAACACTGATACAATTTGCCCTACATCTTTTGAGAAAATAGCCAGCGATGATGTAATCAATGTAATTCCATATACTAAAATAATAGAAGCAATTAAAAAATAGAATATTTGTAAATAATAAACATCAAGGTTATATCCATAAACAAAAAATAAGACTATCCCAGCTACTAAAAAAATTATATGAATAAACAAACTGGATAAAAGTTTGATAATAGGAAGAAGGCTCACCTTAAATACGACTTTTTTCACTAAGTAGCTATTATCTAATATAGAATTTGTCCCTACTGCTATTGCTTCTGATATAAAAAACCAAGGAACAATACCTGCTACCAACCATAAAACAAACGGAACGTTGTCTACAGGCATGGATCTAAAACCAATTTGAAATACAAACCAATAAATTAAGATTAAAATTATTGGATTTATAAAAGCCCAAAAAATCCCCAAATAAGATCCCAAGTACTTGACCTTAAAATCATTCTTAGCTAACTGTAATATTAAATTACGATCTTTAATTAAGTTTATAAAATAACTCATATTTGTATTAACCTCTCTGGTGTATACTGTGTTTCTTCATTTATTAGTTTCTTTAATAAATCCTGAAGTTCACTTTCATTCAAAGATAAATAATTTTCTTGTAAGTAATCAACATTCTGTAAGTATTGGTTATTATTAAAAACAAATATTTTAGAATGGATTTGTTTATAGTGTTGCTCACTTTTATAAAAAAGTTCTTCATGAATCTTTTCACCTGGTCGAATACCCGTATTAACAATTGGAATTTCTTCCTCTGTAAAACCTGATAAATGAATTAGTTTCTTGGCTAAATCTGTAATTTTAACTGGTTCGCCCATGTCTAATACAAAAGTTTCTCCACCGTCAGAATAACTTGTAGCTTGTATGACTAATTGTGTTGCTTCTGGAATTGTCATAAAGTATCTAGTCATGTCTGGATGAGTTATAGTAATGGGACCTCCGTTTTGAATTTGCTGTTTAAAAATTGGAATAACACTTCCACTACTTCCTAGTACATTACCAAATCGAACAAACGCATACTTTGTTTTAGAGTTTATATTTTTTCCATTGACAATCAGTTCAGCAATACGTTTTGTTACTCCCATCACGCTTTCAGGGTTAACGGCTTTATCGGTTGAAATTAAAACAAATTTTTCAACCTCGGCATTGTGAGAAGCATCCACCATATTGTTTGTTCCAAAAATATTCGTAGCCACAGCCGAATATACATTTCCCTCCATTAATGGTACATGTTTGTACGCCGCGGCATGAAAGACCATTTTTGGTTTATGTTTTTCAACAACCATAAATACACGTCTTCTATTTTCAATATTCAATATTTCTGTTTTAATTACTGTTGAACATTTTATTCTTTCTAGTTCATTCCTAATTTGAAATATATTAAATTCACTATGATCAATTAATACTAATTCTTTTGGATTGTATTTAATTAACTGTCGACAAAGTTCAGAGCCTATAGAACCTCCTGCACCAGTAACTAAGATAATGCTGTCTTTTACTTGTGCTGAGATAATTTCATTGTTTAATTTGATAGGTTCCCGTCCTAATAAGTCTTCAATGGATACATCCCTAAACTTACTATAGCTCAATTCTCCAGTAGCAAACTCTCTATATTTAGGGAGCAACTGAACATCCTTACAAACTCTTTTAGATCTTTGAATTATCTGTTGTAACTGCTCTCCTCTAAGGCTTGGCATAGCTATTATTATATGCTTTATATTGTAATGTTCTACAACAGCTTCTAAATCTTTTAAATTTCCAACTACAGGTATGCCGTTTATTTCTAAATTTTTCAGTTTTGGATTATCATCTAAAAAAACGACTGGATTTAGAACACTGTCTGTTTTCTGTAATTCTACTGAAATACTTCTGCCTGATACCCCAGCTCCTAATATAAGTGTCGCTTTTCTTTTTAATGAACTTTCACGAATTACATTATCTCGCCTTAATTGTATATACCTCCAAAATAATCTAATTCCACACAAGAATACAAGATGTAATATTAACGTTAAAAAAAGTCCTCTTTCATATAAATCATTAAAGAAAATAAGTTGTGATGCTGCGGTTATTAATATCGATAAAATAACTACTTTACACAAGCTTATTAATTCATCAATATTTGCATACTTCCAAATTCTTTGATATAGGTGAAAATAAAAGCATAATATGTGATGACTTATTAATAATATGATAGAACTCAACACTAACATCAAATCGACTGTTGGATTAAACGGGTTTAAGAAAACATGTGCTAAAAAAATAGAAATTAAAACAATTATTGAATCGATGATTAATAAAGAAATCAATCTAAACTTATAATTCAATTTTTATCTTCACCTCGCCAGATGACAGCATATATCTGCAAAATAATTGCAGCTCCTATTTTATTGAGCTGCAATTATTTTGCATTATTATTAGTTCATGTTGTTTTTTTAAAAGTAGTAGCTAGTAATATTCCAGCCATTACCCACATCCCTGCAGATATTCCTGGCAAGCTATCATTAAATAACGCTTGGACTAAATACGCTCCCCATGCTATTCCTAATATCCAAATCATCGAATGATTAGATTTAATAGCAATTTTTAGTGGGCTAAATAATGAAAAAGTTAATATGATGATTCCACATAAAAAACCTATTATTCCTGTTCCATATAGCCAGCCAACATACATACTATGGGGTTTATCAATAATTGTATTTTCATCAAATATACCAGCACGTGCATCAATATTATAATGCGGGAAATTATACATAAAAGTATCCAACCCATACCCAAGGAAGGGACGATCTTTCACTAATTCAAGGCCTTTACCCCAAATATAAACACGCCCTGTCCCAGCACCAATAGCTCTCTCAGGCAACACAGGCAATTCAAATTTTTCGGCAGCATAAGCCTTTGTCATCCAGTCAAATTTTACATCTGTATTTATACTTGTAGCTGACACAGGCTCTTCCTTTGTATAAGGATTAGATTTTATTACAAAGCCTACAGATTCAGTCCAAACACGTGCATCCTTACTTGCAAGCACATGAAACACAGGGGCACTTGCTACTAAAAATACCGCAATCATCGCAAAGCTCTGTGCTTTCTTTTCTGATCTAAATGCTACAAACAATACGACAATCATCATTACACAAACTGTTAAAAAACCACTTGTTGAAATAGACATCAACATCACAGCTACTGACATCACAGCTATAACTAAATGTCCGATAGCTCGACCAATATTTTTCTCTAAAACAGCAGCTGTTAGGTACATTACTATCATAATTGCGAACATTCCACTCATAAAGTTCCATTGATTTAAAGTTCCCACTAAAATAGAACCTTCAGTAATATCTGCCCCTTCAGGTAAAAACAACTTTACAAATTTACTAATAGCACTATTTTGTAATAAATCATGCCCATAAAAATTCATTGTAATGATAAACAAATTAATAATCACAAATGGATAAAGCGAATATAAAATATAGTTTAGAGCTTTTTTCGGATACTCAATATTCATTGCAATAAAGAACAGAGACAAATAACATAACCAGCTAATTGCACCATCTGATTGGTTATACATTCCATGCAATGCAATTGAAATATTCGGTGAGAAAATTGTTGATAAAATAATAGCAAACGCGAATGCTCCTATTGCATAATTCAGTTTTGTTTTGCGAATTCCGCCATTCATAAACAAAATTTTAGCCATAAATATGATAGCTACTATTATTGTAATTCCCACTACAAATAAGGCTTTATAATGAGTGAATAGATCACCTTTTACACCACCAGTTAAAGCAGTTACATTTGTAATTAGAGGAGTTTGAACTTCTTTAACACTTGCCATAACGATTAAGGGCGCAAAGCCAATGACAACAAGAAGCAATCTAAATATCCATTTATCTACAGACTTTTGAGATTTAATATCT
Source organism: Lysinibacillus sp. fls2-241-R2A-57 (assembly GCF_030209535.1). Taxonomy (NCBI): domain Bacteria; kingdom Bacillati; phylum Bacillota; class Bacilli; order Caryophanales; family Bacillaceae; genus Lysinibacillus; species Lysinibacillus sp. fls2-241-R2A-57. The sequence continues at coordinate 18,274 of NZ_JARVRU010000043.1, read as the reverse complement.
TCCTCAACATCTCGATAAGCTACTTTTTCGTAGAACTTACTCATCCTTTATGTACCATCCTTTATTGCGAATTTTCGATTTGTGCCAGTAAAGAAGCAACATGATCTTGATAATTTGGTATTTCCTCTGGTGCCCAACCTCCATCTTGGCAACGTAAAAGAACTTTTTTAGCATCTTCATACCTTTCAACAGCTACAAATAATTCTCCAAGTTGAATCATGAACATAGGATCTTCTACTTTATGAGGATTTATATCCAATGTTTTTTGCATATATGTCGTTGCTTGTTTCAGATCGTTCTTATTAGCAGCTATAATTGCAGCTAAATAATTTGCTATTTCAGAATTTGGTTCTTCCTTTAATACCTTTGAAATTGCATCCCAAGCATCTTCAAAATTGCCTTCTGATTGCAATTGAACTGCTTGATTATATAAAGCCTCATTGGCTGCAAATTTTTCGTCTTGCTTGCTTGCCATCACATTTGCAACAATCAAACCAACTACAATAAATGCAACTACCCCAGACAATATATATTTTCTAATTGACTCAGTAAATTCCATTTTGACCTACCGTCCTTAACTAATGTCATTTTTTTCACATATTGATATTATACTATAAGAAGTGCTCTTTATGTTGATTTCACAGCAATCAAACACAAAAAAGGTAATGTGGGATAGACCACATTACCTTTTCTAATTCAACGAAGCACTATAAATATCTATACATTGAAGTTAAAAGATTATTTAACTTTTACTGCATCAGTACCAGTTGGAATTGTTACTGCTTTATCTGCAAGTTTAGATTTTAAATCTTGACCATTCACTTTGAAAGTAGTAACAGCAGTTTCTTTAGCAATTGCATTTGCTTGTGGAATTGTTACTACAACATCAGAGCCTGATACGCTTGCTACTGTACCAGCAACACCATTGATTTCTACAGCGTTACCTGTAGCTACATTCACAGCTGTTGAGAATGTGAATGTAATTTCTTGGTTAACTGCTGCAGAACCTACTACACCATTAGTAGTTGTTACAGCAGCAAGGTTACCATTTACATAAGTGAAGTTTTCACCTTTATCATTTCCTGTTAACTCAAGAGATGAACCATTAACTTTAGCAGTTACTCCACCATTATTAGCTTTATCACTAGTGATTTTTGTAGCTAAATCTGCTAGAGAACTATAAACAGCAGCATCATTTGCAGAAGCATTTACATTATAAGTATATGCTTTACCGTTAACTTTTAATGTATCACCTACATTAAATGTAGCAATTGTAGCAGTTGCAGTTGTTGTAGTTTTAGCAGCAGATGCTTCTTTAGTGATTTTTGCAGAAGATAATTTTAATGCAGCTTCATTTACTTTACCTGCAGTACCAGCACGAACTACTTTAAATGATTTTTTACCTTCAGCATCTTCTTGATATGTTACAACTACACCTTTATCGTAAGATTCTAACTCCTTGATAAATGCGTCCACACCAATAATTTCAGCACCGTTACCACCGTAGAATTTAGCATCTTTTAGTTTGATAGGATCTTTACCAGCAAATACTAATTCTTTATCGTTAACTTCTACAACATCAGCAGTAATTTGTTTATCTACATCTGTAGTTGAAGTGAATTTTGCAGTTGCTTCTTTAGAAGTAAATGCATAATCTTTGTTATCAGTGTTAAGTGCAACACCAGTTGCAGTCACTTTTACAGAAGTTGATTTTCCATCAACTGCTACTACTTTTAAGTCAGTATTTGGAGAATCATAAGTTACAGTTAAGCTACGATTCGAAGAAATGATTTCATTTCCAACTTTTACATCATTAGCACCTGTATTGAAGATTGTGTAAGTAACTTTTTTGATGCTAGTATTTGGCACTTTTTTGTTACTTTGGTTCACAAGTTCAGCACGGAATGTAGCAACTTCATTTCCTTTGAATTCAGTTACTGCTTTAGTTGCATCTTTAGCATCATTGTATGCTTTAACAGCTCCGCCATCAAGGTATGCATTTTGGAAGTAAGAGATTGGAGCGATAGCTTTTGGCTCTCCTTCATCTAATTTACCTTGTTTAGCATTTGATGTATTGATGTCAATCCAAGCGATTGGAGTTGCATAATCGTTTTCTTTATCTGAACCAATGATGAATGTAGCTTCACCTTTGTCATTTGTTTTTACAGAAATTTGCTTAGCTGTGTTTTTGCCATCAGCAGCAGATGTTGGGTAGTAAGATTGTTTATCATTCTTGTCAACCTCAATGAATTTCGCATCAGAGTTTGTGCTAATTACACGGTCTAAATCTTCATTCAATGCTACGTTAACGATTTCGTTTTTAGCTAATTTGCCATCTTTATCTTTAACGATAACTTTGTATTCACGACCATTTTCAGCATAACGTGCTGCTACTTCGCCGCCTTCACGAGTCATTTCGATTGTGTATTGAGCTTGTAGTGCACCGAATGTTACTTTAGAAGCAGTTGCTTGTAAAGCTGATGCTTTATAAACTTCTAATTTTTCATTTTTAGTGTCGTTTTCAGCAAATACTACTGGAGTAACAGCTGTGTTTGCACCTGATACAGTGAATGTAGCTTCACCTTTAGAGTCAGTAGTGATTTTAGCTGTAGCTAAACCAGTGTTGTTGCTTAATTGAAGAGCATTAACACCATTAACTGTTGCGTTTGATACTTTATCAGAAGTAACGTTCATGTTTTCCATGAAACCTACATTGAATGTTTTGTTAGCTTCTGGTTTACCAGTTTTAGGGTTTTTGTAAGTAACTTTGTAAGTTTTGTTAGCACCGTTGTTGATTGTAGCACCTGTAGTTACTTCATCAACCGCTAGGATTGTGTCAACACCCCAGAATACATAACCAATTGAGAATTTAGAACGGTCACCAGTTGCATATGCAGTTACTTCATCAGTACCGTCTTTGTAACGAGTGAAAGAATAAGTTGCTACACCGTTTTCATCAGTGATTGCTTCACCAGTTAATGTTGGTGTAACGCCATCGTTGTTGTTACCTGGTACGTAGAAAGTTACAGGGATACCAGCTTTAGATTGACCTTCAGCTACAGTAACTTGTGCTTTTACAGTTGCTTGTTGACCAAGTTTACCTTGAGCAGCAGGAGTAATTACTTCAACTTTAGTTGGAATTACAGCTGATACACCTTTGAATTTACCGATTTGGTCGCCGCCAAGAGATACAGTGTACTCTTTATCAGCTGTTTGTGGTGCAGTAGTTAAAACAACAACTTTTTTGTTAGTTTGTTTTACAGCTGCGTTTTTAACTTCTAGATCTTTGATTTCGAAGTTAAGAGCTTGTACGTTTTCAACTTCTTTGTCAAATGTAATTTCAACAGTTGTGTTGTTGATAGCTTTTACAGAAGCTTTTGCATTGTCTGGTAATTCAAGATTGATTGTACGGTCTAAGAATGAAGCAAATTGACCACGAGTAATAGAGTCAGTTGGTTTGAATGATTTACCTGGTAGCTTAGCTGCATTTGTAAGTTCAGCATACTCTAAAGCAGTGATTGCTTCACGTTGTTCAGCAGAGAAAGCTTTGTCTAGGTCAGCGATTTCGCTCTTGAAACCTTTTGCTTTGTATTCTTTTACTAAATCAATTTCATAGATTTCGTTGATAGCACGCACTAAAACAACTGCCATTTGTTGACGTTGCATATTTTGCGTGAAGTTTAAGTTGCCGTTTGAACCAGCGAATACGCCTTCATCTTTAGAAAGAGCAGCATATTTTACTAATTCTTTTTCAGCTGTTAATGGAAGATCGTTGAAGCGTTGTTTTGTATCCCAGTCAGCTGGAACTTCAAAGCCTTCAGTTTCTAACCAACGGCCTAATAATTTAACTACTTGACCACGGTTAATAGTTTGGTTTGGTTTGAATGTGCCGTCAGCGTATCCATTGATGATACCTTTATCAGCTAAAGCATTAATTGATGCCTCGTGTGAGTTACCTGCTACGTCTGTGAATCCTGCTGCAGAAGCCACTGGTACGATTGCAGATGCTACTAATGTAGCTGTAGCAGCTGTTGCTACGAATTTTTTGTATTTCTTTGGTTGGTTAGCCATAGAAAAATTTCCTCCTCTAAGTTCAAAAATTATGTTTCTACTACATAGAAATGCAGTAAATAAACAACTACACATAAAAGTATAGTTGTATCCCTAAAAGTTGTCAATCATATTTTGGGAAAGTTTCTAATTCGCTCCCGGAAAAATAAGGACATACAACTCTCTTTTACCATTGTTATCTATTTACGCTTATTTTTCAAGTGATATTACGTAACTTTTCCAACAAAATTCTGGTTCATTATCAATAAATGTTCAAATTTCTTAAAATCATATAAAGTGAAACTTCAGTCAGTGGGGTTTCTTCATCCCCAAAATTGGGCTTTTACGAACAGTTAATCTTCCACCTAATTTTTTTGCTTGCGTTGGATGGTGAGGTGGGAGTCTTGTACCTAGCGCTTCGCTTTACAGAAAAATTACTGCCCGTTAATACGAGATAAATTTAAATAACGAAAAAAGCTCAAGCATATGAATGCTTGAGCTTTTTTCGCTTGGGCTACCAACCGTTGTTTCCTTGCAGGGAATTCTATTTATTTCATAGAGGAAATTCCTATACACCTACAGTCTAACACTTTCAATATAAAACGACAATACCATTTTTTAAAAATTATTGGCGTTTTTGTCTTGCCACTTCCAGTAAAAATAATGGAAGTGCGATTTGACGCTTGATACGCTTAGGTTCTTTCATTAATCGATAAAACCATTCAAGGCCAAATTTTTGGAAAATTTCTGGTGCACGCTTAACTGTACCTGCAAGCACATCAAATGATCCACCCACACCTTGATAAATGGTTGGATGTAATTGATCACGATTGGCATTGATCCAGTTTTCTTGCTTTGGACTTCCCATCGCTACAAAAAGTAAATCGGGCTGTGCTTCGTTAATGCGGTCCAATACCTTCTGTTCATCCTTTTCATAGCCGTCCTGTGTGCCGACTATTTTAATAGAAGGGAATAATGATTCTAGCTTTGCTTTTGCTGCATCCGCTACACCTGGTTTCCCTCCGTAAAGGAAAATAGGCTTGCCACGTTTTGCCGCTTCCTCGCAAAGCTTCATCATCATATCGACGCCTGTAACACGTTCACGAATTTGCCCTTTTTGAATTTTTGAAGCAAGAATTACGCCAATGCCATCTGGAATTTGAAATTCCGCATCGTTAAGAAGCTTCTTTAGAGCAGGGTCTTCTTTTGCCTTAATAATCTTTTCTGGATTGATGGCAACAACGAGCGCCTTTTGTTTTTTTTCAATGCGCTCAAATGCCATATCCATTAATTCATCGTAGCCTTCCGTATTGACATTGATGCCAAGTACTGTTTCTTTCATCGGTTTTTCGCATCTCCTAGAAGGTGGAACTGGAAGCCTGCTTCTTCCCATTTATCGCGTTTTAAGCAGTTTTTCGTATCAAAGATGATTTTAGATTTCGTTGTAATTTCTGCAGCTTCTAATGCTTTAAATTCATTATGATCTGTTAAAACTAAAATGATATCTGCATCTTTCGTTGCTTCTTCTATGCTTTGTGTTTGTGTAGCATGTTTGTTTTCTTTAATGTGTGGATCGTATGAAATAACTTCTAATCCAAGATTTTGTAACTCGTCAATAACGATTGTTGATGGACTTTCGCGCATATCATCAACGTTTCCTTTGAAGGCTAGTCCAAGAACAGCTACTTTGCCACCAGCAATTTTGTTTTGATTTAAGATTGCTTGTGTTTTTTGTGCTGTAAAGCTTGGCATACTATCATTCGTATTACGAGATAGGTGAATAATTTGTGCCGTTTCGCCACCAAGCTCTACTAGGAACCAAGGGTCAACTGCGATACAGTGACCACCTACACCTGGGCCTGGGAAGTGAACATTTACACGTGGGTGATAGTTCGCAAATTTAATCGCTTCCCAAATGTTCACATCAAGCTTCTCTGCTAATTTCGCTAGCTCATTCGCAAACGCAATATTTACATCACGGTAAGTGTTTTCCATTACTTTTACTAACTCAGCTGTAGTTGCATCCGTAAGGTGAATTGTACCATTCACAAATGTTTGATAAAGCTCTTTTGTCATTTGTGCAGATGTCTCATCAATACCACCAACGATACGGTCGTTGTTCACTAACTCTTCAAAAATACGACCAGGAATAACACGCTCTGGTGAATGTGATACGAATAAATCTACACCAAATTCAAGATTTGCCTTGATCAGTTCAGGTAGCATAATGTGCTCCACTGTTTTCGGTGGTACTGTCGATTCAAGAATTACAAGGTTACCTTTTTTCAAGTATGGCACAACCGAAGCCGTAGCTTGACGTACATATTCTAAATTCGCTGTATTATCAGGATTGATTGGCGATGGTACAGCAACGATGAACACGTCCGCTTCCTGTGGTGTCGTTGACGCCGTTAGGAAACCTTCATCTACTGCTTTGTTTAAGCGCTCCTGTAATCCGTTTTCTTCAATATGAAGTTTTTTCTCTTGAATACTTTTTACTGCTGCTGGGTTTACGTCCACCCCATGTACTTTTATGCCGTGGTTGGCAAACATTACAGCCGTTGGTAACCCGATGTAGCCAAGTCCAACGACACAAATTGATTTCGTCATTCTCTATTCTTCCTTCCGTTTTCAAAAACGAGTAGTTAAATTATATGTTCTATAAATGCATAGTGCATTTTTGTTCTGCATTATAGTATACATCTTTCAAGGGAAAGTGTGAATCAATTTGTTATTTTGAAGCTGTTTTCTGTGTCCGATTTGCAAAAGTTTTGTTGGTTGGTGGCGGTGGCGGCGCGTTTATCAGCGGTTTTTTGAGTTTTATCAGCGATTATGTTGGTTTTATCAGCGATTTTCTGGGTTTTATCAGCGATTCACGTATAAACCAGACAATTGATACCTAGTGTTCTTGTTAGATCCGCTACGTGGCAATTGTAATTTTTGTAAAATCCGTTTGGTTACATGCCCACTCTCTATAGTCAAAAAATCGCGGCATTCACGATTCGTTATCGTTTCGCCAACAAGCATATAATAATCTTTTAGCGCCTGAATATGAGCATCGGGACATCGATATTGGCACTTCTCACAATGCCAAACTGTTTTCAATTTCTTCATCCCCAACTGACCACAATTTTCACAATGAACACCCCGTCGCAAAGCAGAGACATCAATTTTATAGTATTGGCAAAGTGGAAATGGCGTTCTGTCCCTTAAATGTGACAAAATAATGTGTTTAATTTCGTTCATTGTTGTTGTCTCTTTGCTTTTCTCTATATGTTTATGCAGAAATAGCGGTAGCTCTTTTGCCATTAAAATCGGCAATCCGCTGTCCTCTCGATGAATATTGACATTATTAAAAGGGAAAACAACAGCGCCAAATATAGGTATAGAAATATTTTGCGTATCTAAGAAATGTTTCATTCCTTTAATATACTGTTCAAGTTGAATTTCGGGATGCGTAAAGACATGAACCTCTCCAGATTCTGAGGTACGAATGAGCTGACGCGGGTCATTTTTTAAATGTACAGTTCCACGAATATTTTTAATTTCTAATAGTATGATAGCGTTGGGGACAATTATTAAAATATCGATTTGCATGGGAAGAACAGAGGGAAGAATTACATTGTGGAAAATGTGGCAATCGTTTAATAATGCTGTTTGCCGCAGTTCATTCATTACATATTGCTCTCCAAAATCGCCAGCTTCTTTATTTTTTTGTTCCTGCTGAAGATTTTGATATTGTGGGTGCGTAGGGTGTAACCGAGTCACGAGTGCTTGAAGTCCTTTTGTCAACGGAGATGGTGCGAAGGGTTTTATGATCAATTAATTCTCTCCTTTTCTATTTAAAATTTTGTTAGATTTATCAGATAATTCACGACCCTTGCAGCGATTATAGCATGTCTGTCATCGGTTTTGGTATGTTAATCGGCGGTTTTTACTTTTTATCAGCGATTGAGGTACTCTTATCAGCGGTGTTTTCTTTTTATCAGCGATTCGGGCTCTTTTATCAGCGATGTTTTCTTTTTATCAGCGATTGAGGCACCTTTATCAGCGGTGTTCTCTTTTTATCAGCGATTGGGGTACTTTTATCAGCGGTATTCTCTTTTTATCAGCGATTTAGGCTCTTTTATCAGCGGTGTTCTCTTTTTATCAGCGATTTGGGCTCTTTTATCAGCGATGTTTTCTTTTTATCAGCGATTGCTGCTCTTTTATCAGCGATGTTTTCTTTTTATCAGCGATTACTCCACTTTTATCAGCGGTGTTCTCTTTTTATCAGCGATTACTCCACTTTTATCAGCGGGGGTCTCTTTTTATCAGCAATTGCTGCTCTTTTATCAGCGATATTCACTTTTTATCAGCGATTGCTCCACTTTTATCAGCGGTGTTCTTTTTTTATCAGCGATTGCCGCCCTTCTATCATCGATTACCCCAAATCAAAAAAGGAATCACCTTTACTATCGGGGATTCCTGATTGTTCCGCTTTCGAGTAGTTTTAAGATTGATTGTGCTTGTTGTAGGTGCATTGCTAGTACGTATTGACTTGCCTGCATTAGGATTTGTGCTTTTACCATGTTCATCATTTCTTTTGCGATATCTGCATCGCGAATGCGGGACTCTGCGTCTTGTAAGTTTTCCGCTGTGTTTACGTTTGCATTATAGGCATGCTCTAGGCGATTTTGGTAGGCACCTAGTCTTGAGCGTTCGTTTGACACGCGCTTTAATGCCTCGTCCATAGTGGAAATGGCTTTGTCGGCATTGTCACGAGTTGCAATGGATGTGGTATCATCCAAGCCAAGTGCTCCAGCTCCCATATCGTTAATGAATAGCTCGATGCTTTGACCTGAGTTGGCACCCGCCTGAATTTTAATACCGTTTGTCGAATAATCACCATTCAGTAGGGTCTTTGTATTAAATTCAGTATCCTTCGAGGTGCGCTGAATTTCTTTTTTTAACTCCTGAAATTCTAAATCGAGCTTCTCCCGATCACTATCCGTTAATGTATCGTTGGCCGCTTCGATTGCTAGTTCGCGCATGCGTTGAATCATTGCATGTGTTTCATTCAGTGCACCTTCAGCTGTTTGAACAAGTGAAATACCGTCCTGGATATTTTTCGCTGACATATTTAGTCCACGAATTTGTGCACGCATTTTTTCGGAAATCGCGAGCCCTGCTGGATCATCTGCTGCACTATTGATTCGGTAACCTGAAGAAATTCGTAGCATTGACTTACTCATTGCACCGTAATGTCTGTTCATATTATTTAAGATTGATAAACCCGTTGCTGACCATTTTCCAAGCATAATTTCACCACCTTTATTTTTATTTATATCGGTTTATGTCCAACTCATTTTAGTTAATTTTGGTAATGTATTCTAATTTAGTAGGTTCTATATAGTGATGGTTTCTAATTCATTTCTAATTTCCAGACTTTAGACCTATCAACAACAATTTATAAAAGCACCCGCTTCTCACATGTGAAAAGTAGGTGCTTAATTGCAATACCGTGTATTCAATTTTAGAAACCTCCGAGTTGTTGGTTCTTTTGTTGTAGAAGATCAAAAAAGAGCTCTTTATTGTTATCTAGTAATGCCTGATCGATTAAATAATCATAGTTCTTCTGTTCTAATTCTGTAATGAGCTGATCTACTTCGCCGACAGTCACTGAAGAAACAAGCGGTAGCTGTGGCTTAGGTGTAGCATTTTCAAGAATTGGCGCTAGATGCTCATGAACATTTGTAATTAATAATAATTGATATAGTGGTAGTCGGATAAAACGATTCCCCTTTTGGAAAACAAATACCTCAGATAAATTTTCAATTTGCTGTGTATTCAAGTTGATAATCATCTCTTTACCTTCAATCGGAATGAAATGAAAAATCTCATTCTCTTTTAAAATAGAGAAATATTGATAAGCAAACACTAGACGTAATTTATCTCCAGTGATTTTTGTGTAAAATGGCTTCATATATTGAACTTGCATCATCATTTATCCCTCCCTTATTTATCTGATTATTCAGATTTTAACACATATCAATAATCTTGTTAACTATCTTCTCCTTGATTTTTTTCTTTCAAATCATTCGGCTTATCATGTCCGTATTTTAATCGTATAATGGAAGGACAGTCTTTTTTCCTTCATACTTAAATGTCCACTGAAAGGAGTGAGGTTATGGCATTGTCTATTGCCCAAATAGCTAAGGAACATCAAGAGTTTGTCGTTACCAAGTTAAAGGAAGCTGAACAGGCATTACATCCTTCCTCTACTGAAGACGAGGAGCTAGTGCGTCGTGCTGTTTTTTCGGTGCGGAATAAATCAGTTGTCTTTGAACGTTTTAATGGAGCAAGTTTTATATTATATGCAAGCGTACAGGATGTCAGACCTGCTTCTGTAGAAATTGATTTTGCTAAAGAGGAGTTGAGCTGTAACTGTCCGCAGCTGAAATGGTGTAGACATCAGGTTGGCGCATTACTTGCCCTTTATCAGTATTTTGATTCTGTGCAAGATTGGTCAAGTGCTTGGCGTGCGCAAAAATCAGTGCAATTAAAATCATTAGCAGATGAGCGGAGTCCAGAAAGCTGGCAATTGATGGTCAATGAAATAATGAAACGATTATTGCCACCTGGGCGTATTCTAGATGGCTATGGTCTTTCTGCTATACGGACTGATGCATTAGAGAGACTTCGACGACATCTACCATTCGAGCGTGAGTGGCAGCCACTTTATAAGCTTTTCATGGAGTTATCCATTTTTAATACGATATGGCGTCATGTTAATGAAACACAAGGACACTCGTTGGATTCTCCTTATATGAAATATTTTATTGATCAAAGTGTACAATCATTCGAAAGTTTACTGACAGAGTTAACTGGTCGTTCACGACTTTTTGCCACTGACCCATTTTATGATGCGCTTCAGGAACTAGTCAGAGAGTTTTTATTGGAACGACAAGGATTGTTTGCTAATCGACTTCAAATTTATATGCTGCTTTGGGCAGTACTTTTTTATGAGAAGCCGCGACGAGAACGGGAATTAGCACTTATAAATAACCTTGAAGATCCTTCACCAGAAATTTCCTTGCAGTCATTAAAGCTGCTATTTTATGTACTGCTACAAAAAGAGAATTTATTACAGGAAAGCATTGCACATATTGATGTACAACAGATGACGGATCTATTTGAGCTGGCGACTTTTGCAAAGCGAGCTGGCGAGTCATATTCACAATCAATCATTTTACGTGCGATGCTACCATTTACCGAAGTCTTTTTACAGCAAACTGTACCAGTTGTACAGCGAGCTCATTACGTACGGCAATTTCAGCTTTTGTATGAAGATATACAGCTTACGGAGGAAGAGGAAGTTACATTATATAGTGCATTTGGTGTTTACGGGCTTCAGCCGTTTTCATTCCTTCTTATTAAAAAGGGACGTTACCGTGATTGGGCAGCTCTCCATCAGTTAAATCCTTCCTCCCTTTCTTATTTAGAAATGTGTGGACTAAAGGATGTGCTACAAACAGCTCCTGCAACAGTATTGCCCTTATATCATCTATATGCCATGGCTGAAATTTCACAAAAATCACGTATGAACTATAAACAAGCTGTACGAATTTGGAAAAGTATGCGCAGTGCTGCAAAACGTGCTGGCAAAACGGCTTATTTTGAAACATATATGCAAACAATTCGTGCAGAGTATAAACGACTTCGTGCATTACAGGAAGAAATTGAGAAAGGAAACTTAGTATGATGACTATAAATGCTCCTTCCCCGTTTTCAAAAAACCTACAGCTACGTATTGAATCAGTTCAGGAAGGATATTTTACGTTACAGGGCTTTACTGCTGATGGTGCAGCAATGGATGTAGACTCACTTATTTCTTCATTATTTTTTAACTATGAGGCGAATATCTATGGTCTTTTAAGCAATCGTACGGATCTTACCGTTGAAGTTTCAACCTCTGAGCTCCTAGATATTTTTTCATCGCGTTTTCAACATCCTTTTATTGAATGGTACGGTGCGAACGCAGAAAGTCAGGTATGGCTAGAAAAAGCGTCGGCTTTACAAACGTATTGGCAGGAGCCCTCGCTCTGGTCGTATGCTGCAATTGCAGATGATTTTTCTTCGCTAACATTCCCTATAGACGGTATAGATACAGCTTTATTAGAAATGGCCGTGCAGCAAAAGCTTGGCCAAGCAGGTCTTATACTATCTGATTTACCAAAGCTAGTGCCATTTTTCTTACGTGGTGGTTGGCCATTAGAGCAGGAACGACAGGCAGGTGCAGTTACTGTCTCCCTACGCTTAAGTGAACCTGAGGAAGATTCAGATGTTTGGCTTCTAGAAACGGTACTCAGTACGGCTACGACCAAAAACTACTGGACGCCTGCAATGCGAAAGCAGTCGCTACCAATCGCTGACGCTCTACCGGCAAAATGGCAGATGTATGCTGAAGCTATTAAACAACAACAAGGACAAATTGTAGATCTTCTTTCTATTGAAGATTTACGTAGCGATATTTTCATCCGTATTATGCTTGAGGATTTACAAGTTCGAACATTTTTACGTGAAGATTTAGCAAGATTACAGGCACTCGGCTTTGATGTTGTATTACCAGCTTGGCTAAAGGATTTAAAACAGTCAAAAATGCGTGTTCGTGTAAGTACTGGTAATGTATCGACAAAGAAGGTTGCTGGACTAGATGATATTTTAACGTTCAAATGGCAGTTTTCTATGAATGGACAGTCCATTTCACCTGAGCAATTTAAAAAGCTTGTGGAGGAGAAACGTGAGTTCATTCGTATTGGTACAGAGTGGTTTCGTGTAGATGCGAACTGGATGCACGAAATGCGTACGTTGATGCAGCAAGCAGAAGATGAAAGCTGGACTGTTCGTGAATTGCTATTTCGTGAGCTACCAGAGGATTTATCCTTACCTCTTGACGAAGAGGATCCTGATGATGCATTGCGAGATGACCCGATTTTTGCATTTGAGTTGCAGCAATCGCTTAGATCCTATATGGAGCAGCTACAGGAGAAAAAAGGGCTTCCAACAGTTCAGGTTCCTATATCTTTGCAAGCTGAATTACGTCCTTATCAGCACGAGGGCTTTGAATGGCTTGTCTTCATGCGTGAACAAGGCTTTGGTGCTTGTCTTGCTGATGATATGGGTCTTGGTAAAACCGTTCAGCTTATTTCATATTTGCTTCATCTCTATGAAACGATTGAGGATACAAAACCATCCATCATCATTTGTCCTACTTCAGTGCTAGGCAACTGGCAAAAGGAAATAGCGCGTTTTGCTCCTTCCTTAATTGTGCATACGCATTATCAGGCAAATCGCGCGAAGGAGGATGTTTTTAAACAGCTGGTAGAAAGAGAAAAACCACATGTAATTTTATCTACCTACGGCACGGTATCACAGGATGCTGAGTTTTTACAGGAAGTGGATTGGGCAGCAGTTGTTCTAGATGAAGCTCAAAATATTAAAAATATGCAAACACTACAGTCAAGAGCTATTCGTAAACTACATGGTATGCATCATATTGCCCTGACAGGTACACCAGTTGAAAACCGTTTATCGGAGCTATGGGCAATTTTTGACTTTATTCATAAGGGCTATTTAGGTAGCTTCGGTCGCTTTAACGAAGAATTTATTTTACCGATAGAACGAGATGAGTCGGAGTCACATAAACAGAAGCTACGTGCAAAAATCCAACCATTTTTACTTCGTCGCACAAAGCGGGATCCAAACTTACAGCTTAACTTACCAGATAAACAAGAGTCTCATGAGTTTTGCCCATTAACAACTGAACAAGCTTCTCTATACGAAGGTTATATATTAGAGACGCTCGATCAGCTTGAGCAATTAACAGGTTTTCAAAAAAAGGGACGCGTCTTAAAGATGCTCAGTAAATTAAAGCAATTATGTAATCATCCTGCCTTGTATTTAAAAGAACCTATCGAGGATGCCGAAACAATACTAACTCGTTCTGTAAAATTAGAACGTATCGTACAAATGGCTGCAGAAATCGTGGACAATGGCGAGCAGTGCCTCATTTTCACACAATATATTGGAATGGGACAATTACTACAGCATTGTTTTAGTGAACTATATAATGTTGATGCTCCTTTCTTAACAGGTGCAATGCCTAAGCAACAGCGTGACCGTTTAGTAGAGGCTTTTCAGGCAGGCGAGTTCCCAATATTTATCCTTTCCTTAAAAGCAGGTGGAACAGGGTTAAATTTAACGGCTGCAAATCATGTATTACACGCAGATCGCTGGTGGAACCCTGCCGTTGAAAATCAAGCGACAGACCGTGCATATCGTATTGGGCAAACACAATTTGTGCAAGTGCATAAGTTTGTGACAATTGGCACCATCGAAGAGAAAATCGATAAAATGCTGGCCCAGAAATCTGCATTATCAGAAGAACTAATTCAATCAAGCCAGTGGTTAACTGAGCTAGAAGATCATGAACTTCGTGATTTAATGATGCTGGATTATTAGAGGTTTGTAGTGCGCCAAGAGCAGAAATGTTCTTGGCGCTCTTTTTAATTTCACGAATTTCAGTGGATTATTGTTGTTACTTCTTCCCTACTTACTTCATATTTATATTTAGTTGTGTAAAATGATCATCGATGTGCGGTCTTCAGCAATGATCTACGTTAATGAATGGTATACATCATTCCTTCCTATTCATTACGGTGCAAGTAATAAAGGAGAATGGCGGATCAGACAACTTGTACTTGCTCCGTATGTACCATTTAGGATGCTATACTACAGGTAATTGTATTTCTTCAGGTAGCACAAAATCCTTTAAGCCCTCCTGCTCATCAGGTGGCTTTGGTGGCACAATAGCTCCGTCACTATCCCTTGGCTTAAGCTGATAAAATCGGACATCTTCTACGACTACTTCTGTTATAAAAACCTTTTTGCTTGCTTCATTTAAAAATGATCTTGATTGAATACGGCCATTTACTCCAATCAATGAGCCCTTTCCGCAATATTTCACGATATGCTCTGCCAGCCTTCCCCAAACTGAACATAGTATAAAGTCAGCATCTACTTCCCCTCGACTGTTTTTGTAATTGCGATTAATGGCTACAGAAAAATGTGTTTGTACGCGATTTCCAGATAAGTGTCGCAACACAGGATCTTTTGTTAACCTTCCGACCATCCCGACTTGGTTCATTGGTTCACCTCCTTTGCTTTTGATTGCTCTCATCTTACAAGAAAGAATCCAACATTGACAAAAGTCGATTTTTATCATTTCCTTCATTTTTTAATCATAAATTGGTTATATTGAGGTTTTTACTTTTCAATAATTTAAACTTTTCTTGAACTGAATGCTTAAGACTGTAATAGCCAATGCTAATTGTTGAAATATGCAATTTCGCTGTTTTTTTTCTTTATTCAGCTCCTGTGGCAATTTATCTGTAGCGAAAGCAAAGCGACAGCTACAAATGTTTTCTGTGCGAAAGCAAAGCGACAGCAACAATTAAGCCAAGACGTAATTGATACAATGCGCGAACAGCCAACATTGACCCTATCGCAAACAAGGGCAATTGGAATATGTTATACTAAAAAGGATGACTGACTTAGGAGGATATTACATAATGAAAACATTTAAAATGCTTTCCTTTGACCTTGTCACAAAAGATGGCATCCAACCATTCCCTTTAGTCGATGGTATTATTATTAACCAGGAAAACAGCCATCAATCTTGGATTCTTGAACTGTTTATGGACCGACAATATCGTTCAACTTTTGATGAACTTTTAGCGAATGCTACTGTTTTTAATGTACGTGCAGTTATTTCATCCCCAGATAATGATCCCGCTCCTTTCCATGTTGTCGTACATAAAGTTCAAGAAATTGGCGAGCACATCTCTGTACTTTTAAAAGGGACGTTAAAGATAAAACGCTCAAAATATGCAGAGCAATTATTAGCCGAGCTATTAGCTGAGGGAGTTTCTTTAGATCAGCTATTGGAACGCTTCTCACACGATATGAAAGAACGACCAAAACTAAAAAATGATTGAACTTGATTTAACGATGCAAATTTCTGCATCGTTTTTTTATTGGACAGGTGGAGATTTTAATGTAAAATACGATTTAAAAATTATAGGAGGGAACGACATATGAATATTGCTATTAGAGAGAAACCTATAAAATTAATGTGGTTAGAGGCGTTAAAAAGAAGGTTAATAGAAAAGGATATAGATTTTAGCTATTATAATGAACAATTTCGAAGAGTCGACGCAGGCTTTGCAGGTGAAAGCAGAGTTGACCGTGAGTGGCTTGAATTAATATGCCCCTATACTTTTTTCGTATTGCATAATTTAAATCTAATGAATTCCGCACAGCATTCACATCAACTCGATACACTTTTCATTTGCACTAATTTTATGCTAGTTGTTGAGATTAAAAATATTAACGGACGTCTTGATTTTGACGATATTACTCACCAGTGTATACGAACGAAGCCAGACGGAACAGTTGAGGGTTTTCCTAATGCGATTACTCAAACCCAACGACATATGCAATTTCTAAAAGTTATTTCTCAAAACTATTCTCTCCCCATTGAGGGTGCAGTGATCATTGCTAATCCCAATGCCATTATTGCAAGCCACCCAAATACAATTCCAATTTTTCATGTCTCAGGACTTCAAAAACATCTTCATTCCCTTTTTAAAAAATATTCACAAGCTTTTTTAAGTGATAAACAGCTAACTCAACTTACTCAACACCTTCTTAGTAGACATCAGCCATTGAAAATTCAGGCTCCTATCGATCCTTCGCGATTTCGTCATGGCGTGCTATGTTCGAAATGCCAGTACAAGTTTAAAATGCATTATGTTCGTGGTCTTTGGATATGCTCGCGTTGTCACTATGCAAGCGAAGAGATTTTTGCTGAAGCCTTGCAAGATTACCGATATTT
Organism: Lysinibacillus sp. fls2-241-R2A-57; assembly: GCF_030209535.1. NCBI lineage: Bacteria > Bacillati > Bacillota > Bacilli > Caryophanales > Bacillaceae > Lysinibacillus > Lysinibacillus sp. fls2-241-R2A-57. The sequence continues at coordinate 1,287 of NZ_JARVRU010000043.1, read as the reverse complement.
AGTTAGACCAACCATTACAAATAAGCAGTTACGAGAATTTTTCAATATTCATTCCAGTGATGCTGCAAATCGCTTACTTAAAAAATTTCAATTTCCCTTTAGTGGTTCTTATAAAAATCGCGTTTATCATTTACCTGAAAATTTAGTGGAATATATGAAGCCGTTTTTCCGCTCTTCTTGAGGTGTTGGTTTGCACGCACAGGAGTTCATCCTTTGTGTGCGTGGGGCTGATTCTCCACACTTTACGCGCTAGCCGTGGATATTCACTCTGCCCGCGGATATTTACCCTCTTCGCGCGGGTATTTCACTCGCTTCCGCGGGTATTTACACTTGTCGCGCGGGTATTCACTCCTTCCGCGGGTATTTACCCCCTTCGCGCGGGTATTCACTCCTTCCGCGGGTATTTCCCCCCTTCACGCGGGTATTTCACTCGCCATAGCTGTCAACTTAAGAAAAGAAATGTGTATTTCTTTCAAAAAGTTGGTATAGATAAATACCAACTTTTTTTGAAAGGAGCATTTTTTATGACAACACCAAAAAATGTACAGTTACTCCGTAAGTTATTTGAATTCATTCGTCCTGAAAGAGTCGATGAAATTGCAAAGGAAACTGGCTTTATCAAAAGGAAGCGTCTTGTAACAGCAAGTGATTTTCTTTCTTTACTTTTTCATGTTCATGGTAATTTAGCAGATTGTACGATTCAAGATTTATGTACAAAATTACTAACAGAACAAGATATTTTGATTAGTCGTGCAGCTGTTGATAAAAAATTCACACCTGAAGCTACTGCTTTTTTACAGGGGGTCATTCAAGAGTTCTTACACGAACAACAACAGCTACAGCTTCCTACGCTCTCTTTATCGGATCCATGGCCGTTTACAAGTTTTCGTGTGTTAGATTCCACTACCGTGAGCGTGCCAGAGCGTTTCAAAAAGCGCACACAAAAGACCCAACAAGCAACAGCGAAAATTCAGTTTGAATACGATGTTTTTTCTGGTCAGTCGACATTTCTTCACGTCGCTTTCAAAAACATCAATGATGCTAAAATTGGCGCCAGTAGAATTCCGTTTATTGAAGAACGAGAACTTTGTATACAAGATTTAGGTTATTTTAACTTTGAAAATTTTAAAAAGATAGCCGGAAAAGAGGCATTTTTTATCACAAAGGCGCGAACAGATGCGTATGCGGCATTTAAAAATCCATTCCCCTCTTATCATCCAAATGGTGAAGTGATTCAAAGTAGTTTGTACCACCGCATTGATTTTGTGGCACTTTGTGAAAAGCTAG
>NZ_JARVRU010000055.1:0-39089 GCF_030209535.1 Lysinibacillus sp. fls2-241-R2A-57 | reverse complement strand
TGTCGCTTCGCTTTCACACAAAAAAACACCTGTTGCTGTCGCTACGCTTTCACACAAAAAAACACCTGTTGCTGTCGCTACGCTTTCACACAAAAAAACACCTGTTGCTGTCGCTACGCTTTCACACAAAAAAACACCTGTTGCTGTCGCTACGCTTTCACACAAAAAAACACCTGTTGTTGTCGCTACGCTTTCGCACAAAAAACATTTGTTGCTGTCGCTATACTCATTTGTTGGCCTAAAACCTCTGGCGGATGTCACGGGTTCGGAAATGGAATTCTATGTACATCTGAGGCAATTATGCCGAGACATAATGGATTGGGGATTTTCGAATTTCAAAATCCTTAATAAAGAACTGCAGAGTTTATTCCTGCAGTTCTTTTACTTTATCCTCAATCAGGAACTTAAAGGTATAATTACTTTGAATTAATAAATCATACATACTAAATGAAGAATCTCAAGGTATAATGGAACTCATACGAGGAAAAATAATTGGATACAAGATTGAAAGGGCGAAAGATTTGGGGAAAAAACAAATTTGGTATGAGGTAGAAGAAAACGAGTCAATTGAAGATTGTTTGGCAAGAATGCGTCGAGATGGTTATATGGCAGCGGGAAGAAAAGAAGAGCCTATTTTTCACATAGTAGATGGAGAACCAACGTATTTACGCCAAAAAATACAATTCAAAGCGATGGACTATCAAGATTTTGAGTAGATTTGACTAAAATCCGAACATTTGTAATTGGCTAAAATAAAATGTTCGCATTTTTGCATTGACGATAGTGAAATCACTTGTTAAAATGTGAGAAGGAAAAACAAATAAGTCCCACATATATGCTAGAGGATTGGCTCTAGTGTCTCTACCCGGCACCGTAAATGCTGGACTATGCGGGAAAGCACTTTTGGCGTGTTACGAGAAGGGATATGTACTGATATGTACATATGCATATTCTTTTCATAATAAGTCCTCAAGTAAACTGCTTTCACGTGTATGGTAGGGAGTAGTTTATTTGAGGATTTTCTTTGTTATAAAAGTAAAGCTATATGAGGAATAAAGGCTTGCACAATATTTGATCATTTTTCTATCGTTTAAAAGGAGCGACAATTCATGAATCCGAAAATCGGTGTCATTATGGGTAGTTCAAGTGACTGGGAAACAATGAAACATGCATGTGATATTTTAGATGAATTACAAGTACCGTACGAGAAAAAGGTTGTTTCTGCACATCGTACTCCTGATTTAATGTTTGAGTATGCAGAATTAGCACGTGAGCGAGGTATTCAAGTAATTATTGCGGGTGCAGGTGGAGCTGCGCATTTACCTGGAATGGTAGCAGCTAAAACAACGTTACCGGTAATCGGTGTTCCTGTGCAATCTCGTGCTCTTAACGGTCTTGATTCGCTATTATCAATCGTTCAAATGCCTGGCGGTGTACCTGTAGCAACAGTAGCGATTGGCAAAGCAGGAGCGACTAATGCAGGCTTGCTAGCGGCGCAAATTTTATCAACAACAGACGTAGAGCTTGCTAATAAACTAGATGCTAGACGTGAAGCCACAAAGCAACAAGTATTGGAAAGCACAGGTGACTTAGTGTGACAAAGATTATTTATCCAGGGCAAACGATAGGCATTATCGGAGGAGGACAGCTTGGCCGTATGATGGCACTTGCTGCTAAAGAAGTAGGCTTTAAAATTGCCGTTCTTGAACCATCAATGGACTCACCATGTGGACAGGTTGCGGATATACGTATTGTAGCACCATATGATGATGAGGCAGCTTTAGAAGAGCTTGCTGAGGTAAGTGACGTTATAACGTATGAGTTTGAAAATATCGATTACGAAGGCTTAAAACGTTTAACACAAATTGCTTACGTTCCGCAGGGTCCAGAGCTAGTACGCATTACTCAAAACCGTGTGACTGAGAAGGAAGCGATTGTGAACGCAGGTTGTCCAGTAGCACCTTATATTGTTGCAAATACATATGAGGAATTAGTAGCCAATATCGATAAGATTGGTTATCCTTGTATAGTCAAAACAGCAAGAGGCGGTTACGATGGCAAAGGGCAGCAGCTTTTAAAATCTGTAGAAGACCTACCGTTAGCAAAAGACCTTTTCTCTCATTCACAATGTATTGCTGAGGGATTTGTACCTTTCGCGAAAGAGGTATCAGTTATTGTCCAAAGAAACGGTAATGGTGAATCATATTGTCAGCCAGTTGGAGAAAATATTCATGTTCATCATATTTTACACGAAACGATCGTGCCGGCCCGTATAAAAGAGGAAACAGCACTGGCTGCAGAACGAGAAGCCTTGAAGATTGCTGATTACTTACATTTAGTAGGGACACTGGCTGTAGAAATGTTTGTATTAGAAGATGGTGGAATCGTAATTAACGAATTAGCACCAAGACCTCATAATTCAGGTCACTATTCAATAGAAGCATGTAATGTTTCACAGTTCCATCAGCATATTCGCGCTATTTGTGGTTGGCCACTACGTAAACCACAACTTTGGGCACCATCTATTATGGTAAATGTTTTAGGGCAGCATGTAATGCCACTTAGTAACTCAATTGCTAAATATCCTGAATGGTCTATACATCTTTATGGGAAAGCTGAAGCTAAGGTGAACCGTAAGATGGGCCACGTAACGATTATGACAAAAGACTTAGAGAAAACACTACAACAAATCGAGAGTTCTGGCATTTGGTCAGAATAGAAGGAGATACGCAATGATTGAACGTTACACAAGACCCGAAATGGGCGCAATTTGGACAGAACAAAATAAATATCAAGCTTGGCTAGAAGTTGAAATTTTAGCATGTGAAGCTTGGGCAGAATTAGGAGACATTCCAAAAGAAGATGTAGCTAAAATACGTGAAAATGCTTCATTTGATGTAAATCGTATTTTAGAGATTGAGCAAGAAACTCGTCATGATGTTGTAGCATTCACTCGTGCCGTATCTGAAACACTTGGTGAAGAGCGAAAATGGGTGCACTACGGTTTAACTTCAACGGACGTAGTTGATACAGCCCTTTCTTACTTAATTAAACAAGCGAATGATATTTTACGTAAAGACATCGTGAATTTCATTGATATTATAGCAGCGAAAGCGAAAGAGCATAAGCATACAGTCATGATGGGACGTACACATGGTGTTCATGCTGAGCCAACGACTTTCGGTTTAAAACTAGGTTTATGGTATGAAGAAATGAAGCGTAACCTTGAGCGCTTTGAAGCGGCAGCAAAAGTAATTGAAACAGGAAAAATGTCTGGAGCAGTTGGAACATATGCCAATATCGATCCTCGAGTTGAGCAATATGTATGCGATCAATTAGGACTTGCAGCATCACCTATTTCAACACAAACATTACAACGTGATCGCCATGCGCAGTATTTAGGTGCTTTGGCATTAATCGCAACATCAATAGAGAAATTTGCAACAGAGATTCGCGGCTTGCAGAAATCTGAAACGCGAGAAGTTGAAGAAGCCTTTGCAAAAGGACAAAAAGGTTCGTCAGCGATGCCGCATAAACGTAATCCAATCGGGTCTGAAAATATGGTTGGTATGTCACGTTTAATGCGTGGTTATATGGTGACAGCTTATGAAAACGTAGCTTTATGGCATGAGCGTGATATTTCACATTCATCTGCAGAGCGCGTAATTTTACCGGATGCAACGATTACACTTAACTATATGTTAAATCGCTTCGGTAACCTTGTGAAAAACTTAACAGTATTCCCTGAAAACATGAAACGTAATATGGGTCGCACTTTTGGTCTAATTTATTCTCAACGCATCTTATTAGCACTTATCGATAAAGGATTAGTGCGTGAGGAGGCGTATGATACAGTACAACCTCTAGCGATGCAGGCGTGGGATGAGCAAGTTCAGTTCCGTACGTTAGTCGATGCGAGTGAAAAAATCACATCGTATTTAACGAAGGAAGAGCTAGATGAGTGCTTTGACTACAACTACCATTTACAGCATGTAGACATGATTTTTGAGCGTCTTGGACTTAACTAACATTTAAAGCCACAAGCGGATGTTACAGAATTGAATCGTATACGTACGATTCAATTCTGAACAATACGCGCGTAATTCATAATATCAGGGGGAAGAACGAAATGATTAAAGGTCAACTTTTGTATGAAGGTAAAGCAAAAAAATTGTATACAACAGAGGAGCCAAATGTTCTACTCGTTGAGTACAAGGATAGTGCAACAGCGTTTAATGGTGAGAAAAAAGAAGAAATTGAAGGAAAAGGCGTATTAAATAACCGCATTACTTCATTAATTTTCGAAAAATTACAAGCTTACGGAATTGCGTCACATTTCGTAAAACAATTGTCTGATACACAACAGCTTGTAAAACAGGTAGATATTATTCCGATTGAGGTTGTTGTTCGTAATATAGCAGCAGGTAGTTTAGCGAAACGCCTTGGCTTAGAGGAAGGTACACCATTAAAACGTCCAATCGTTGAGTTTTATTATAAAGACGACGAGCTTGGTGATCCACTCATTTCAACGGAACATATTGATGTACTTGATCTTGCAACTCCTGAAGAAGTGGCAGCCATTTATGACGGTGCACTAGCTGTTAACAAAGTTCTGCAGCCAATATTTGCAGATGTCAATGTTACGTTAATTGACTTTAAATTAGAGTTCGGACGTGACAATGACGGAAGTGTACTACTGGCAGATGAAATATCACCAGATACTTGCAGACTTTGGGATGCTACTACAAAGCAAAAGTTAGACAAAGACGTCTTTCGTAGAGACCTTGGTAATTTAACTGAAGTTTATACTATTATACTTTCTAGACTCGGAGGCAAATAACAATGAAAAAAGTTAAAATTTACGTAACATTACGCGAGAGCATTCTTGATCCACAAGGTTCAGCCGTACAAGGTTCTTTAGTAAAGATGGGTTACGCTGAAGTAGAAGATTTACGTATCGGTAAATATCTTGAACTAACAATTAAAGATACAGAACGTGACATTGATACTCTAGTAAAAGAAATGTGTGAAAAGGTTTTAACTAACGTTGTAATCGAAGACTACCGTTACGAAGTCGAGGAGGCTAACTAATCATGAAATTCGCAGTACTCGTATTCCCTGGGTCAAACTGTGATATCGATATGTATCATGCGATTAAAGACGAGCTAGGTGAAGAAGTAGAATATGTATGGCATACAGAAACAGATTTAAGTGGCTTTGATGGCATTTTAGTTCCAGGAGGCTTCTCGTACGGGGATTATCTTCGCTGTGGTGCGATGGCAAACCAATCTAATATTATGGCAGAGGTCAAGAAAGCAGCGGATGCTGGTAAGCCAGTATTAGGGGTATGTAATGGATTCCAAATTTTAACGGAAGCGGGTTTATTACCTGGTGCATTACTTCGCAACAAAAATTTAAAATTCATGTGCCGTACAATCCAGCTTAAAGTTGAAAACAACAATACCTTATTCACTAACCAATATGAGCAAGGTCAAGTTATCAATATTCCAATCGCACATGGTGAAGGTAACTACTACTGTGACGAGGAAACTTTACAAAAGTTAAAAGACAACAATCAAATCGTGTTTACGTACTCAGGTGAAAATCCAAACGGTTCTTTAGAAGATATCGCGGGGATTGTAAACGAGCGCGGCAATGTATTAGGGATGATGCCTCACCCAGAGCGAGCTGTTGATGCACTAGTGGGCGGAGCAGACGGTCTAGCGGTATTTAAATCAATTGTGAAGCAGTGGAGGGAAAATCATGTCAACAACTAAGTTTGAGCCAACAGCACAGCAAATTAAAGATGAAAAGCTATACGCTGGTATGGGGATGTCAGACGAAGAATTTGCAATGGTAGAAGGTATTTTAGGACGTCTGCCAAATTGGACAGAGACAGGTCTTTTCTCAGTAATGTGGTCTGAGCACTGCTCATACAAAAATTCAAAACCAGTGTTACGTAAATTCCCTACAAAAGGTCCTCAAGTTTTACAAGGTCCAGGTGAAGGTGCTGGTATCGTAGATATTGGTGACGAACAAGCGGTTGTATTTAAAATGGAATCACATAACCACCCATCAGCAATCGAGCCTTATCAAGGTGCTGCAACGGGTGTTGGTGGTATAATCCGTGACGTTTTCTCAATGGGTGCACGTCCAATTGCGATGCTGAACTCACTACGCTTTGGCGAATTAAAATCGGCGCGTGGTAAATATTTATTCGAAGAAGTAGTTGCTGGTATCGCAGGTTACGGTAACTGTATCGGTATTCCTACTGTAGGTGGCGAGATTCAATTTGATCCTTGCTATGAAGGCAATCCACTTGTTAATGCAATGTGTGTAGGTTTAATTGACCATAAAGATATTCAACGTGGAATCGCGGCTGGCGTAGGAAATACAGTCATGTATGTTGGCGCAAAAACAGGTCGTGATGGTATCCACGGAGCAACATTCGCATCTGAGGAGTTAACAGAAGAATCAGAGAACCAACGTCCTGCAGTACAAGTAGGGGATCCGTTTATGGAGAAACTTTTACTTGAAGCGTGTTTAGAAGTAGTAAAATCAGATGCTCTAGTGGGTATTCAAGATATGGGTGCTGCTGGTCTAACTTCTTCATCTGCAGAAATGGCTTCTAAGGCTGGCTCTGGTGTAGAAATGAACTTAGATTTAGTACCACAACGTGAGACAGGCATGACTGCATATGAAATGATGCTATCTGAATCTCAGGAGCGTATGCTACTTGTTGTGAAAAAAGGTCGCGAAGATGAAATTAAAGCGATTTTTGATAAATATGATTTAGATGCTGTGGCAATTGGTCGAGTGACAGATGATAAAATGCTTCGCTTATTACACAATGGTGAAGTTGTAGCGGAAGTACCTGCTGATGCACTTGCAGAAGATGCACCAGTTTATCATAAGCCATCTGCAGAGCCTGCTTACTATGGTGAGTTCCAGGCGATAGAAAACGCTGAACCAGCTGTAACAGATTACAAAGAAACATTAAACGCACTTTTAAAAGCACCAACAATCGCTTCTAAAGAGTGGGTTTACGATCAATATGATTATCAAGTACGTACATCAACAGTCGTTGCACCAGGCTCTGATGCAGCAGTTATCCGCGTTCGTGGTACAAACAAAGGTTTAGCGATGACTACAGACTGTAATTCTCGTTATATTTTCCTAGATCCAGAGGTAGGCGGTGCCATTGCGGTAGCAGAGGCTGCTCGTAATATTGTAGCAACTGGTGGTACACCATTAGCGATTACTGACTGCTTAAACTTCGGTAATCCTGAGAAACCAGAAATCTTCTGGCAAATTGAAAAATCAGCTGATGGTATTTCAGCAGCTTGTACGGCACTGAATGCACCTGTAATCGGTGGTAACGTATCTCTTTATAACGAACGTTCTGGTGAAGCTGTTTACCCAACACCAACAATCGGTATGGTTGGACTAATTGAAGATTTAGCACATGTGACAACTCAAGAAGTAAAAGCTGCTGGCGATGTAGTATTTGTGATCGGCGATACAAAAACTGAATTTGGCGGTTCTGAGCTTCAAAAACTAGTGAATAATGGGGTTATTTCAGGGAAAGCACCAGCTATTGACTTAGAAGTTGAAGCTGCACGTCAACAAGCATTGCTTAAAGCGATTAAAACAGGAATCGTACAATCTGCACATGATGTAGCAGAAGGTGGTCTTGCAGTAGCGCTTGCTGAAACAACATTTGGCGCCAATGGCTTAGGTGTTGAGATTACATTAGCGGGCTCTGCGACAACGGCATTATTCAGTGAAACACAATCTCGTTTCGTTGTATCAGTGAAAGAAGAAAATGCTGCTGCGTTTGTAGAAATTGTAAAAGATGCACAGAAAATCGGTGTCGTAACAAACGATGCGCTTGTTAAAATCAACGGTGACAACGGTGTGCTTGTAGAAGGTACAGTGGAGGAATTCCGTTCTAATTGGAAAGGAGCAATCCCATGCTTGCTGAACTCAGAGGCTTAAACGAAGAATGTGGGGTGTTTGGTATTTGGGGCAACTCAAATCCAGCGCACCTTAGTTATTACGGGCTTCATGCTCTTCAACACCGTGGCCAAGAAGGCGCAGGGATCGTCGTTTCTGACGGTCAGCATCTTCGCGCGGTGAAAGGCGAAGGATTAGTGAACGATGTTTTCAACGAAGAGAAATTAAAGGCAGTTAATGGAAAAGCAGCAATTGCTCACGTTCGTTATACGACTGCAGGTGGAGGCGGTATTGAAAATGTACAGCCGTTACTATTCCACTCCTCAACTGGTAGCCTTTCAATTGCTCATAACGGTAACTTAGTCAATGCAACGCACTTAAAACAGTATTTAGAGCGTCAAGGTAGTATTTTTCATTCTAGCTCCGATACAGAAGTGCTAGCGCATCTTATTAAGAAAAGCTCGCATTCACCATTCCGTGCAAAGGTGAAAAATGCCCTTTCATTATTAAAGGGGGCGTATTCGGTCTTAATTATGACTAAAGATGAAATGCTTGTTGCACGTGATCCACATGGTTTACGTCCCTTATCTCTTGGAAAGCTAGGAGATGGCTGGGTTGTGGCCTCTGAAACTTGTGCATTCGATTTAATAGGTGCAGAATTTGTTCGCTCTGTTGAACCAGGTGAGTTATTAATTATTAATGACGAGGGTGTCAAATCTGATCGTTTTGCAGATATGAATAAACGTGCAATGTGCGCGATGGAGTACGTGTATTTAGCACGTCCTGATTCTGATATTGATGGTATTAACGTCCATATGGCACGTAAACGTATGGGAAAACAGCTTGCTCGTGAATGTGCACACATTGAAGCGGATGTTGTAACAGGTGTACCTGATTCAAGTATCTCTGCAGCAATCGGCTTTGCAGAGGAAAGCGGTATTCCATATGAGCTTGGTCTTATTAAAAATCGTTATGTAGGTCGTACGTTTATCCAACCAACACAGGAATTACGTGAACGCGGTGTGAAAATGAAGCTTTCTCCAGTTGTTCAAGTCGTCAAAGGGAAACGAGTAGTGATGGTGGACGATTCAATTGTTCGCGGTACAACTTCACGACGTATTGTAAAAATGTTAAAAGATGCTGGTGCGGCAGAAGTACATGTTGTGATTTCCTCACCACCAATGACAGATCCTTGCTATTATGGCATCGATACTTCGACGCATGAGGAACTGATTGCATCAAGCCACAATGTAGAGGAAATCCGTGACGCTATAGGAGCCGATTCATTAACATTCCTTTCAGTTGAAGGCATGGTAGAAACGATTGCAAGACCATATGAAGATGAAAACCGTGGACTATGCCTTGCTTGTTTTACAGGCAAATATCCAACGGAAATTTTCCCAGATACAATCTTACCACATGAAAAAGAACTATTACGTTAAGAAAAACATCTAACTATGCCAAGGCGATTTGGATGATAAGGAGGAACTCTGCGTGTCAAAAGCATATGAACAAGCAGGTGTAAATATTGAAGCGGGCTATGAAGCCGTAAAACGAATGAAGTCTCACGTTGAACGTACAAACCGTCTAGGTGTGATGGGCACGTTTGGTGGCTTTGGTGGTATGTTTGACTTGTCAGAACTAAATCTTAAGGAACCTGTTCTTATTTCAGGTACAGATGGTGTTGGGACAAAGCTAAAGCTAGCATTTATGGTGGACAAGCATGACACGATTGGTGTGGACTGTGTAGCGATGTGTGTCAATGATATTGTAGCGCAAGGTGCTGAACCCCTTTACTTTTTAGACTATGTAGCTCTTGGAAAGGCAGAGCCAGCGAAAATTGAACAAATTGTTAAAGGCGTTGCGGATGGCTGTGTGCAATCTGGTGCGGCATTAATCGGTGGTGAAACTGCAGAGATGCCTGGTCTTTACGAAGAGGATGAATATGATTTAGCTGGTTTTGCAGTAGGAGCTTGTGAAAAATCAGCAATCGTAACAGGTGAGAAAATAGTAGAAGGTGACGTGCTTGTTGGTATTGCTTCAAGTGGTGTGCATTCAAACGGTTACTCATTAGTACGAAAAATTGTCTTTGCTGATAATCATTACGCTGTTGATGCGATTGTTGAAGGCTACGAGGATCTTGGTCCTATCGGGGAAGCCTTGTTAGTGCCAACAAAACTATATGCGAAACCTGTGCTGGCAGCTTTAAAGGCAGCGGATGTTCATGGCTGTGCACATGTAACGGGCGGTGGTTTTTATGAAAACCTACCACGTATGATGCCAGAAGGTTTAGCGACAGAGATTGACTTAGGATCTTGGCCTGTCTTACGTATTTTTGAGTTTTTAAAAGAAAAAGGACAGTTAGAGGACAAGGATTTATATAATGTCTTTAACATGGGCATTGGCTTTGTTTTAGCTGTACCTGCAGCTGAAGTAGATAAAGTACTTGCTACAGTAGAAGCAAATGGTGAAAAAGCATATAAAATCGGTCGCGTTGTGAAAGGCGATGGTGTTGTATTCAATGGCTCACATGATGGGAGCTTAGTGTAATGACTGCACCAACTAAAATTGCCGTTTTTGCTTCAGGCAGCGGTAGTAATTTTCAGGCCATTCAAGAGGCTATTGAACGTGGCGAACTTAATGCAAAGGTTGAACTTGTTGTGACAGATAAGCCTGGCGCATTTGTAGTTACACGTGCTGAAAACTTTAATATTCCAGTGCTAGCTTTAAGTCCAAAAGAGTTTGCTTCAAAAGCAGATTATGAGACTGCTATTATCGAGGCTCTTCATGAATGTAATGTGGAATGGATTGTGCTTGCAGGTTATATGCGATTAATTAGTGAAGTATTACTAACGGCATATCCACAGCGCATTGTGAATATTCATCCTTCATTATTACCAGCTTTCCCTGGTAAGGACGCCATTGGTCAAGCGATGGAACATGGCGTCAAGGTAACAGGTGTAACTGTGCATTTTGTAGATGAAGGTATGGACACAGGCCCTATTATTGCTCAAGCAGCAGTGTCTGTTGTTGATGGTGATCGTGAGGCGACAGAAGCGGCAGTTCATAGGGAAGAGCATGTACTCTATACAAAAGCTTTAGAGCAACTATTAAAGTAATAGATTGATCAGAGAGTTAGGTATTGCCTAATCAAAACCTAACTCTGCCCGACCAATAATAGTAAGACATATTCGTGGCTAACACGATAAAATTGGTTCATCACCAAAAGATGTGGATGACTTTTGTTAAAACGTCTACTATGTAAATAAGTTGATTGGAGTGGAGGCTGGGCGACTCCTTGGGGATCAGCGTCACAGATGAGACCCTGGAGCGAGCAAAGCGAGTGAAGCGGCTCAACGGACGCCCCCAGGAAGCTCTGCTCTGCGCGAAAGCGAAGCGTCAGCGGCAAAGCGCCCAGACGGAACGGAAATCAACTACACGTTATGGTGATGATTCTAAAAATTAGGAGGATTTCGTTGTGACAAAACGTGCATTAATCAGTGTTTCCAATAAAGATGGTATTTTAGAATTTGCAAGAGAATTAGTAGCATTAGGTTATGAAATTTTATCAACTGGTGGTACGAAAAAAATGTTACAAGACAATAATGTTGCCGTAACAGCAGTCGATGAAGTAACTAAATTCCCTGAAATTTTAGATGGTCGTGTAAAAACGTTAAATCCAATGATTCACGGTGGACTATTAGGAAAGTTTGACGATGCGTCTCATCAAGCACAAATGAATGAGCATGGAATTGAGCCAATTGAGATTGTTTGTGTCAATCTTTACCCGTTCGTTGAAACAATTTCAAAGCCTAATGTAACGTGGGATGATGCGATTGAAAATATTGATATCGGTGGTCCAACAATGTTACGTTCTGCAGCAAAAAACCATCAATATGTAACGGTAATTGTGGATAGCAATGACTATGCGAACGTATTAGAGGAACTTAAAGCTAATGGTACAACGACAATTGAAACACGTCGTAAGCTAGCTGCAAAAGTTTTCCGTCACACAGCTGCGTATGATTCATATATATCAAACTACTTAACAGAAGAAGAGTTCCCTGAGAGCTTAACGATGACATATGAATTAAAACAGAACTTACGCTATGGAGAAAATCCTCATCAAAAAGCCGCTTTCTATCAAAAACGTCTTGGCTCTGAATTCTCATTAGCTTATGCAACGCAACTACATGGTAAAGAGTTATCATACAACAATATTCAAGACGGGAATGCAGCATTGCAAATTGTAAAAGAGTTTGAAATGCCTGCAGCAGTAGCTGTAAAGCATATGAACCCTTGTGGTGTTGGTACAGGTACAACATTAGAAGAAGCGTTTGATAAAGCATACGAAGCAGATCCAACGTCTATTTTCGGTGGCATTATTGCTTTAAATATGGAAGTAGATGCAGCAACTGCTGAAAAATTAAGCCATATCTTTTTAGAAATTATTATTGCAACATCCTTCTCTCAGGAAGCACTTGATATTTTAATGAAGAAGAAAAATATTCGCTTATTAACAATTCCTTTTGAGCAAGCGAAACAAGATCAATTTAATGTTGTTTCAGTAGAGGGTGGTCTTCTTGTACAAGAACCAGATCGCTACGGATTTGCCAATGCAGATATTAAAGTAGTGACAGACCGTGAACCGACAGCACAAGAATGGGAAGCATTACAACTTGGCTGGGCAGTTGTGAAGCACGTTAAATCTAATGCAATCGTTGTGACAGATTCTCAAATGACTTTAGGTGTTGGTGCTGGTCAAATGAACCGAGTTGGAGCGGCTAAAATTGCGTTTGAGCAAGCGGGTGAAAAAGCTAAAGGTGCAGCACTTGCATCAGATGCATTCTTCCCTATGAGCGATACAGTAGAAGCAGCGGCAGCGGCAGGCATTACAGCAATTATTCAACCAGGCGGCTCTATTAAAGATCAGGATTCAATCGATAAAGCAAATGAGTACGGTATTGCAATGGTATTCACTGGCGTACGTCATTTCAAACACTAATTAGAACATGTTAAACACTAAGACCGAGATGTTGGTTCATCTCGGTCTTACTTACAAATAGGAGGATTCCCTAAAATGAACGTATTAGTAATTGGAAGCGGCGGTCGTGAGCATGCTATCGCCAAACAATTTAGTATTTCACCATCTGTCGATAAAGTATTTGTAGCGCCTGGTAATGATGGTATGAGAGGCGATGCAGAAATCGTTGCTATTGATACAATGGATTTTGCAGGTCTAGCACAATTTGCGAAAGAAAATGCAGTAGATTTAACTTTTGTTGGGCCAGAGCAACCACTTGCTGAAGGAATCGTGGATTTCTTTAATAGTCGTGGCTTACGAGTATTTGGTCCAACAAAGGCAGCAGCACAAATCGAAAGCAGTAAATCATACGCTAAGGATATTATGAATAAATATCATATCCCAACAGCAGCCCATGAAACGTTCACTGAAGCAGATAAGGCTATAGCCTATATTAAAGAGCAAGGTGCACCGATCGTTATCAAGGCAGACGGTTTGGCAGCTGGTAAAGGTGTAGTTGTAGCAATGACGGAAGATGAAGCAATTGAAGCTGTAGAGGATATGATTGGTAACCAACGTTTTGGTGAGTCCTCTTCTCGTGTTGTCATTGAAGAATTTTTGGACGGGGAAGAATTCTCCTTTATGTCATTTGTCCATAAAGGTCAGATTTATCCAATGGTGATTGCTCAAGACCATAAACGTGCTTATGATGGTGATAAAGGTCCAAACACAGGTGGTATGGGAGCTTATTCACCGGTACCTCAAATCTCACAAGAAGTAGTAGATGTTGCGTATAAGACGATTGTTGAACCAACCGTGAAAGGTATGGAGGCAGATGATGTATCGTTTACAGGGATACTATATGCAGGATTGATTTTAACGAAAAATGGCCCAAAGGTGATTGAGTTTAATGCACGCTTTGGAGATCCAGAAACACAAGTAGTTTTACCACGTATGGCATCTGACTTTGGTGAATTTATGATGGCATTAATGGATGAAAAGCCATTTGATCTGCAATGGTCTGAAGAAGCAATGCTTGGAGTAGTTATTGCTGCAGAAGGCTATCCAGGGGACGTTGAAAAAGGCAATACATTACCTAACTTAGAGGCTCTATCAGCTTCACATGCAGTATTCCATGCAGGTACAAAACTTGTTGATGGAAATTTTGTCGGTAATGGCGGTCGAGTATTATTAGTTGGAGCAAAAGCCTCAACTTTAAAGGAAGCGCAAGAAAAAGTATACGCAGGTATTGCAACTGAAGATTGGAACAATTTCTTCTACCGTAAAGATATTGGCTGGCGTACGTTTAAGTAGTAGACGTGTCGACTTCGGAAATATAAGTTGTTTATAGGTGCCCTTTTTAGTTGATTGTAGTGGAGGCTGAGCGACTCCTTGGGGATTAGTGTTACAGATGAGACCCTGCAGCGAAGCGGATGTTTTCTGTGCGAAAGCGAAGCGTCAGCGGCAAATGTTTTATCTGTGCGACAGCGGCAAAGCGCCCAGTCGGAACGGAAATCAACCCTACACTATGGTCATGGGCTTATGAAAATGCGCACCTAAATTAAATATTTAATCATGCTGTGAAACTTCTTATTGTTTTCAAACGTATGAATTATAAGGGAAAGAGCCGTCTCAAAAATACAGTTGAGACGGCTCCTTTGACTAAGAAGGATTTTGTGCTTTACTTGTAGA
Organism: Lysinibacillus sp. fls2-241-R2A-57; assembly: GCF_030209535.1. Taxonomy (NCBI): domain Bacteria; kingdom Bacillati; phylum Bacillota; class Bacilli; order Caryophanales; family Bacillaceae; genus Lysinibacillus; species Lysinibacillus sp. fls2-241-R2A-57. Next base: position 24,418 of record NZ_JARVRU010000055.1, on the reverse strand, counting down.
ATTTTTACTGTCTGAGGAAGTTTGAGCAGAAGTGGAGTCAGATTGCTTTGAAGCAGTTGCAGTTGATTCTGACGTATTTCCAGTTATAGCAGAGGAGAAATCCTTCATGAGTTTATTGATTTGTTCAGATGACATAGAATTTTGGCCACTGAGCATACTTTGCATAGAGCTATTATTGCTATTATTGCTGTTATTGCTGGTGTTGCTGTTGTTGTTCATAGCGCTATGCATTGTACAGCCCATTAAGGCTTTAGTTGGGCAATATTTAAAGATGCCCTCAGCCATTTTCATGGCACCTAATGCAATCATCAATCGACCTGTCGTACAATTAGGATTTCTTGAGACTTTAGCGATACCAAATGCCGTCATACTTGTACCCATGGCAAAGCGACAGAAGGCATTTTTTTCACTTAAATTAGTTTCGTGCATTATCATATTTCCTCCTTTAGTCATTGTGGGAAAAATAAAGCGGGGTGCACTTTGCTTTATGAAAGTGCTGTGTTACGATTGGAACAAGATGATTGCATAAAGCACTAATTTAAGTGTTTATGCAGTAGTAGTATGTGATTTCGCGTCAGATTTACACAATGAAATTTTACGCAATTTAGGAAGGAGAGAATAGAATGGATCCAGTATGGAAAATTACTGAATTACGTCAACAATTGGCTGTAATTGATGGCAAAAAAGCACCGGATATTGTGTTGAAAAATGCACGTTATTTACATAGCATGCTTAAACAGTGGGTAGTAGGGAACATTTGGATTTTGGGAGACCGTATTGTCTATGCTGGTGATAGAATGCCTCCGTTAGTAGAAGGGACAGAAGTGGTCGATTGTACGAATAAAACGATTGTACCAGGATATATTGAACCGCATGTTCATCCATTCCAGTTATATCATCCACAATCTTTTGCTGATTTTTGTGGACAGTTAGGAACTACAACTTTTATTTCTGATAATTTAGGCTTCGTTTTATCTTTAGAAAATAAGAAAGCGTTTTCAATTTTAGACGATTTGAAAGAGCTACCGTTTTCATTTTACTGGTGGACACGTTTTGATTCGCAAACTGAAATGGAACAGGAGGGAGAAATTTTCTCCAATACGTCCATTTTAGAATGGTTAGAACGAGATGATGTTTTACTTGGAGGAGAATTAACGGGCTGGCCAAGGTTGTTACGTGGAGATGACCAAATGCTATATCGTATGCAAATGGCTAAGGGCTTCGGAAAAAAAGTAGAAGGGCACTTCCCAGGAGCATCAGAAAGAACTTTAGCACGTATGAAGTTACTTGGTGCAGATGGTGATCATGAAGCTATGACGGTGGAAGAAGTGGAGCGACGTATTATGCAAGGATATGCTGTAACGCTACGTCATTCTGCAATACGTCCAGATTTACCAAACCTATTAAAGGGAATCGTCGAAAAAGAGCTACCTATTTTTGACCATTTAATGATGACAACAGATGGCTCGCCACCTTCATTCCATGAGGATGGTGTGATGGATAAATGTATTCAGGTAGCCTTAGATGCTGGTGTAGCACCAATAGATGCCTATCAAATGGCCTCTTATAATGTGGCTCGCTATTATAATATGTCTAACCTACATGGCTTTATCGCAACTGGTCGATTTGCTTCTCTAAACATTTTACAAGATGAATGGCATCCTGTTCCTGAGAGCGTCCTATCAAAAGGAGTTTGGTTAAAACGAGATGGAGAGCAAGTGCAGAGGCTTGCTGCAATTGATTATTCAGCGTTTCCTGAATTTAATTTAGATTTTTCGTTAACGTCACATGATTTTCAATTCTCGATGCCATTTGGAATTGAGCTAGTAAATGATGTTATTACGAAACCATATAACTCACTAATTACTAGAGAAGGGCAGCTTGCAGATCATGATGAATGCTATTTAATGCTCATCAATAAAGACGGTAATTGGCATGTTAATACGATGGTTAAAGGCTTTGCTACTAGTATTCAAGGCTTTGCCTCCTCTTATTCGAATACAGGCGACATTTTACTTATCGGAAAAAATAAAGACGATATGATAAAAGCCTTTGAAGAAATGAAGGCCATGCGAGGTGGGATCGTCCTTGTTGAAAAAGGAGAAGTCATAGCTACTGTACCATTGACTATTGGTGGTATTTTATATGATGGCGATGTTAAGGAGCTAACAGAAAAAGAGAAGACTTTAAAACAAGCATTAGCAGAACGTGGTTACCACTTAGGAGACGCAATTTATTCTTTATTCTTTTTACAATCTACTCATTTACCATATATCCGTATAACACCAAAAGGGATTTTTGATGTTATGAAGAATAAGTTATTATTACCAGCAGTTATGCGCTAGTCGAAGTTTTCTATAGCGTCTATGGATAAAGGAGAGTAATGCTTGTGCTTAAATCGAAGAAACTATTTATCGCTATGGCTTTTAGTACCTTATTGATAGGGGGATGTTCAAAGGATTCGTCGGAAGTGAAAGAAGACGATACGAAAAAGGCTGATGAAGAACCAGCTGTTGAAGAGACTATAAAAGAAGAGACGAATTTTGCTCCATTGACAGGTGAGGCTGTTAAAGAAGAAATCACACAACGCCCAATTATTGTTACTATTAATAATCATCCAGCAGCACGTCCACAATCAGGTATAGGTGCAGCAGATATTATTTACGAAATGTTAGCAGAAGGCAATGTAACTCGTCTTTTAGCGGTCTATCAAAGTGAACTGCCAGAAAAGGTAGGACCTGTCCGCAGTGCTCGATCTTATTTTGTTGATCTTGCAAAAGGCTACGATGCATTTTACGTAGCACATGGCTATAGCCCAGAGGCAAAATCCTTGCTTAGTAATAATGTAGTCGACAATATAAATGGTATGGATTATGATGGTACACTTTTTAAACGTTCAAAAGAACGTGTTGCTCCACATAACTCGTATATTACGTCTGAAAATATAGTAAATGGAGCTGAAAAAGTGGGCGCTTCAATGATTTACCGTGAAAAAGTAAATCAGGCTTTTTATGAACCCGATGAACGTGGTAAAATAGGCAATGAAACAAGTCAAATTGACATTTACTACGGAAATAGTGAATATTTCCATAATTCATATGTGTATGATCATGAAAGTAATCGTTATGGACGACAATCGGCTGGCGTTGACACAAAGGATATGTTAACAGACGAATCATTAGCATTGGCAAATGTTCTATTTTTTGAAATGAAACATCAAACTATTGATAATGAGGGACGCCAAGAAATTGATTTAACTTCTGGTGGAAATGCGTATGTATTTCAAAATGGCTATATGAGAGAAGTCAAATGGGCTAATATTGATGGAATACCGATGGCTGTAGAAGAGTCTGGGGAGCTTGTAAAGCTAGTACCAGGGAAGTCTTGGGTACATTTCGTACCATCTTCACCAGGGTTACAAGCAATGGTGAAAACACAGCCTTAAAGGGAGGGAAATTGCATGCAAATCGAAAAAATTCGAGGGCATCAAACAGATCAATTATTTAAAGCAGTGTTAGAGCTGAAAGACATCGAAGAATGCTATAAGTTTTTTGATGATTTATGTACGATTAGTGAGATTCAATCGCTGGCACAACGCTTTGAGGTTGCACATTTACTACGTTTAAAGAAAACCTACGAATCCATTAAAAAGGAAACAGGTGCAAGTACAGCAACTATTTCACGTGTACGTCGTTGCTTTGATTATGGGAACGATACATATGATGAAATGTTAGGTCGTTTGTATCCAGATGAAAAGCCGTTTCAAGCACCAAAAGAATAGTAGGTAAAGAGGCTGGGTAGAGGTTCTGCTCAGCCTTTTTCATTTTTTTGTCGACAGTCATAAGCTATACTTGTAAACGAATAGATAGAAAATGATAGGTGGTAAAATAGATGGATTATTTAGAATGGAGACATGTGTTCAAGCTAGACCCAGCTAAAGATATTTCAGATGAGGCACTAGAAAGAATTTGTGAATCAGGTACAGATGTTATTATAGTTGGCGGAACAGACGGTGTAACTTTAGATGGTGTATTAGATTTGCTTGTGCGTGTAAGACGCTTTGAAGTACCGATAGCGCTTGAAATTTCTGCGATTGATTCGGTAACACCAGGCTATGACTATTATTTCATTCCAACCGTGTTAAATAGCGATGATCCAAAGTGGATTAAAAATTTACATCATGAAGCCATTAAGGAATATGGAGATATTATGGTGTGGGATGAATTAGTTGCTGAAGGTTATTGTATTTTAAACCCGGCCTGTAAAGTAGCAGAAGTAACGAATGCGAAAACGGATTTATCAATTGATGATGTTGTTGCCTACGCACGAATGGCAGAAAATTTCTTTAGATTACCTGTATTTTATATAGAGTATAGCGGTACTTATGGTGATATGGAGGTTGTAAGTGCTGTAAAAAATGAACTGAAAAATACGCGACTGTTTTACGGTGGTGGCATTACATCTGCTAAGCAGGCAGCGGAAATGGCGAAATACGCAGATACCGTAGTGGTTGGTAATATTATTTACGAAGATTTAAAAGCTGCACTTGCGACTGTTAAGGCTGTAAAAAATAATATATAATTTAAGAACAAATGTTTGTAAGGTGGTGCGAAATGGAGCAGTTAACGAAAAATTTATTAGCAGGTATGAACCCTGAGCAGGAAAATGCGGTAAAAACAACTGAAGGACCGCTTCTCATTATGGCGGGTGCTGGATCGGGGAAAACGCGTGTATTAACACATCGTATTGCATATTTAGTAATCGAAAAAGAAGTATATCCATCAAAGATTTTAGCAATCACATTTACAAATAAAGCGGCCCGTGAAATGAGAGAGCGTATAGATGGCATTCTCGGTAACGGAACTGGTGATAGTATGTGGGTGTCAACATTCCACTCGATGTGTGTACGTATTTTACGACGTAATATTGATCAGCTTGGGATATCACGTAACTTTTCAATTTTAGATTCCACCGATCAGCTATCAGTTGTCAAAAATGTTATGAAGGATGAAAATATTGACACGAAGCGTTTTGAGCCACGTGCCATTTTAAATGCGATTAGTTCAGCAAAAAACGAATGTATAGCTGCGGACGATTATGCAGGTCAAATCAATGAAAATAATCCTTACGAAAAAACGATTGCCCGTGTTTATAAAGGTTATGAAAAAAGACTACGCCGCAATCAATCCCTCGATTTCGATGATTTAATTATGACAACTATTACATTGTTCAAGCGTGTACCAGAAGTGCTTGAATATTATCAAAATAAATTCCAATACATTCATGTAGATGAGTATCAAGATACGAACAAATCCCAATATTTACTAGTTCAGATGCTTGCTAAAAAATTTAAAAATATTTGTGTTGTAGGGGATTCAGACCAATCGATCTATCGTTGGCGTGGTGCGGACATTGGTAATATTCTGTCATTCGAAAAAGATTATCCAAATGCTAAGGCCATTATGCTTGAGCAAAATTATCGTTCGACAAAACGCATCCTACAAGCGGCAAATGACGTCATTCAAAATAATACAACACGTTATCCAAAAGAACTGCGTACAGAAAATGCAGAAGGTGAAAAAATCGTATTGTACAAAGCGTATAACGAGCAAGAGGAAGCACAATTTGTTGTACAAACAATCCAACAGCATATTCAAAAAGAAAATCGTTCATTTGATGACTTTGCGATACTCTATCGTACAAATGCTCAGTCTCGTGTGATGGAGGAAGTGCTTGTTAAGTCCAATATGGCTTATCAAATAGTTGGTGGTACTAAGTTCTATGATCGTAAAGAGATTAAGGATTTACTTGCCTACTTGCGCCTAATTGCCAATAATGATGATGATTTATCGCTCGCACGTATTATTAATGAACCAAAACGTAGTATTGGTGCTACTTCCTTTGAAAAAATGGCGCGCTATGCGATTGAACAAGATCGCTCTATTTTTGATGCCATGAATGATCTTGTGTTCATGGGGCTTACAGGGAAGGCTGCTAATTCAGCTGAGCAATTTTATGCGATGATTAAAGGTTTTACAGAGATGCAAGAGTATTTATCGGTGACAGAAATTGTAGAGCAGGTTATTGACAAATCTGGTTATCGTGCAATGCTACAAAACGAAAAGACGATTGAAGCAGAAAGCCGCTTAGAAAATATTGAAGAGTTTTTATCAGTAACTAAGGCTTTTGAAGAGCGTAGTGAGGACAAGAGCTTAGTTGCCTTTTTAACAGATTTAGCGCTAATTGCAGATATTGATGCACTTGATAAAGAGGATGCATCGAAGGGCAACATTATTTTAATGACGATGCATGCCGCAAAGGGCTTAGAATTCCCAATTGTCTTTATCATCGGAATGGAGGAAAATATCTTCCCGCATTCTCGTTCACTTGATGATATGGATGAAATGGAGGAAGAACGTCGCCTTTGTTATGTGGGCATAACGCGCGCAGAGGAACGTTTATATTTAACGAGTGCACAAAGTCGTACGATTTTTGGTCGTTCAAGCTATAACAATGCATCACGCTTTTTACGTGAAATTTCGGAGGATATTACAGAATCAATATCCAAAGGCGGTGCGAAGCCTGAAGTTCCGTTTGCTACTAGTAACCGTTCGGCAGGAGGCTATCAAAAACGTACACTTGGAGCGGTTCAGAAAACACAATCTGCGACATCTCGTTTACAAACAACTGGTGGAGATCAATATGGCTGGAAGGCCGGTGATAAGGCAATCCATAAAAAATGGGGAACAGGTATGGTTGTCAGTGTAAAAGGTGAGGGTGATAGTACAGAGCTAGATATCGCCTTTCCACAGCCTATTGGCATTAAACGATTACTGGCACAATTTGCACCTATTGAAAAAGCGTAAGCGGAGGAACTTAAATGAACGAAATAGAACAGCGTATCGTTGAGTTAAATAAATTGTTACATGAATATGGCCATGCCTATTATGTGTTAGATAAACCTGTCGTAGCCGATAGTGTTTATGACCAACTATTACATGAACTTATTGCATTAGAGGAAGCAAATCCGTCACTAATTTATCCAGACTCACCGACTCAGCGTGTTGGAGGAGCGGTGGTAGAAGGTTTTAAAAAAGTGACACATGATTATCCTATGCTAAGTCTATCAAATGCTTTTAATGAAGAAGATTTGCGTGAATTTGACCGTAAAGTGCGTCAAGCGATCGGTGATAACTTTTCCTATGTTTGCGAGCTGAAAATAGATGGTCTTGCCATTTCTTTAAAATACGAAAATGGCGTTTTTGTACAAGGGGCAACGCGAGGAGACGGAGTTGTAGGAGAAGATATTACAACAAACTTAAAAACGATTCGAGCAATACCTCTTCGATTGAAGGAGCCTATCACAATTGAAGTTCGTGGTGAGGCGTATATGCCTAAAAAATCATTTGAAAAATTAAATGCTCAACGTGTTGAAAATGGTGAAGAGTTATTTGCCAATCCGCGTAATGCGGCTGCTGGCTCTTTACGTCAGTTAGACCCTAAAATAGCAGCGAGTCGTCAGCTATCAACCTTTATTTATGCGATTGGGGGAGATGGTGAGGCTTATGGTATCGATGGTCATGCAGAGATGCTCGATTATTTGGAAGGACTAGACTTCCCTTCAAATAAAGAGCGTCAACGCTGTTCAACGATAGAGGAGGTACTAGCCTTTATCGACAAATGGACTGAAAATCGTCCAAATTTAGCCTATGAAATTGACGGCATTGTCATTAAGGTGGACCGCTATGCACAGCAGGATGAACTTGGTTATACGGCAAAGAGTCCACGTTGGGCAATTGCCTATAAATTCCCTGCTGAAGAAGTAGTCACAACATTACTTGATATTGATTTAACAGTAGGGCGTACAGGGGTTGTTACACCAACTGCCATTTTAGCACCTGTTCAAGTGGCAGGTACGACTGTTCAACGTGCATCGTTACACAATGAGGATTTAATTCGAGATAAAGATATTCGACTAGGAGATACAGTCATTATCCGTAAAGCTGGAGACATAATTCCACAAGTTGTAGGTGTAATACTAGAGCAGCGCCCTGAGGACTCGGTTCCATACGTAATGCCTGAAAATTGTCCTGTTTGTGATAGCGAACTTATTCGTATTGAAGGTGAAGTGGCATTGCGTTGTGTAAATCCTGCATGTTTTGCACAAATTGCGGAGAGCATTAAATATTTTGTCTCACGTAATGCAATGAATATTGATGGTCTTGGTGATAAGGTCGTTGAGCAATTATTACGTGCAGATTTAATTCATGATGTCTCTGATTTATATCACTTAACAGAAGAACGACTTGTTGAGCTTGAGCGTATGGGAGAAAAATCTGCAACGAATTTAGTAAATGCTATTCAGGCCTCCAAGGAAAATTCGATGGAGCGTTTACTAATTGGACTAGGTATACGACATGTTGGGGAAAAAGCAGCGAAAATCGTTTCCGAGGAATTTGGAACGATGGAAGCGGTTATGGCAGCAACAGAGGAGCAACTGGTAGCAATCCATGAGATTGGTGATAAGATGGCTTCCTCGCTTGTCGAGTATTTTTTAAACGAGGATGCACGTGCAGTCATTGGTCGCCTTGCTGAAGTAGGCGTCAATATGACGTATAAAGGTAAAAAGATAGAGGTAGCTGTAGGGGATAATCCTTTTGCAGGTAAAACAATCGTATTAACTGGTAAACTTGAGCAATTGACACGTAACGAAGCAAAGGCGAAAATAGAAGAGTTAGGTGGTATTGTTACAGGCAGTGTCAGCAAAAAAACTGACCTTGTCATTGCGGGAGCAGAAGCGGGTTCTAAACTAACAAAAGCCGAGCAATTAGGTATTGAAGTTTGGAATGAAGACAGCCTGATTGAACAACTTAACCTCGTCCAATAATATTTTAAGATGAAAAAATAGACTTTAGCTGATTCCAGTGAAACAGCTAAAGTCTTGACGAATTGTCCTAGCTGTTTAGGAGGAAAACAGGAGTTTTTCAAAATTCTGTTCACAGATTCGTCAAGCAGAAAATGAAAATCAGTAAAGGAGTATTAAAATAATGAAGTCATTTCGACTCATTCCAGCAATTGTCGCTGCTGCAATGCTAGTCGGCTGTGTGCCTACTAAAGAGAAGGACACAGAGCTAACAAAGGAGACGCAACAGGAGAAAGCGGAAACAACGATTATTCCAAGCTATAAGATTGATGATTCTTACTATAGAACGCTAACTCCTTATAAAAAAAGTGCTAGCAGAGGATTAGTAGTTTCAAATATTTTTACAAAATATGATATGAAGGAAGTAGAAACAGGTTTAATGCGTCTTTCTCAAAACGAGTTTGATACAGAAGACTACTACTTCCAGGAAGGGCAATATTTAGCGGAAAGTACAGTGACCGAGTGGCTGAAGCGCAGTTCACAAGGTAAGGAGGGGTTAAATCCTCCAACGACGGACTCAATGCCTGCAGAGGAACGTGCGAAGAAAGCCCCAATCTATTTATCACATATTGTTGAGCAAAATTATTTAACAAAAACAGATGATGATAAAGTGAAATTAGGCGGTATTTCGATAGGACTTGCCTTAAATTCTATTTACTATTATCAAAAAGAAAAGTATGGGGAGTACTATGAGGAACCAATTCCAGAGGCTAAGCTTATTGAGGAAGGAAAGAAGATGGCTGCGGAAATTGTGTCCCGCTTAAGAACTCGTGATGAATTGAAAGATGTACCGATTGTAGTAGGTTTGTTTAAGCAGAAAGCTCGCAATGACATTGTTCCAGGAACGTATTTTAGCTATGGCGTAGCAAAAGCTGGAGAAAACGATATTGCTGATTGGAAAGCTATTGATGAAGAGTATGTACTGTACCCAACGGCTGAATCAGAGGATGTATATCGAGATGTTAGCAATAACTTTAAGAATTTCAAACAAGATGTAGATAAATATTTTTCTAACTATACTAGTGTGGTAGGAACAGGTTTCTATCAAAATAAAAAAATTCAAAAGCTAACGATTGAAATCCCAATCCAATTCTTCGGTAAGGCTGAAATTACTGGCTTTACTCAATATTTAACAGGTGTTCTAATCAATCAATTTGATAATATTAACGTTGAAGTAAGTGTTACCTCGATGAACGGTCCAGAGGCACTAATCATTAAAAAAGCCAACGAAAAGGAACCACTCGTCCATATATACTAAAATATAGTCAGCCTCGTGCTGACTATATTTTTTTGGGTGCAGAAGAAATGAAAAAAGTCGAAGCGACGGATAGAACTATCAAAGCGACGGATAAAAGAGCTGAAGTGACGGGTAGAACTATCGAAGCGACGGATAAAAGAGCTGAAGTGACGGATAGAATCGTCGAAGCGACGGATAAAAGAGCTGAAGTGACGGATAGAATTATCAAAGCGATGGATAAAAGAGCTGAAGTGACGGATAGAATTATCGAAGCGACGGATAGAAGAGCTGAAGTGACGGATAGAACTATCGAAGTGACGGATAAAAGAGCTGAAGTGACGGATAGAACTATCAAAGCGACGGATAGAAGAGCTGAAGCGACGGATAGAACTATCAAAGTGACAGATAGAACGTCATATTCGTATTTCGAGATCTTCCAACTTGTCGCAGGAGCACATTGATGCGGATCTTGCATTGCCGTGGAAAGCAAGTCTTATAAAGCTGAGAACAGTCACTAGAGACAACACTTCGTCATAGTAGTGAAAGTTTCTATATTTTTGGTGAAAGTTGTGATTTTTAATATGAAAAATGTTATGATTATTTGCATGGTTAAGTTTATTCAACCCTATTGTTATCGATAAAAACAATGAATTGAATGAGTATTCGGAGGTGTGAAAAATGGCAAAATTAACAAAAGAAGAAGTTAAGCACGTTGCAAATTTAGCGCGTCTTGCAATTACAGAAGAGGAAGCAGAGAAATTTGCTGAGCAGCTTGGGAAAATTACAGACTTCGCAGAGCAATTAAATGAGTTAGATACAACGAATGTTGAACCGACAACTCATGTTTTACCACTAGTAAACGTAATGCGTGAAGATGTGGCAACAAAAGGCTTAGACCGTGAAGTAATGATGTTAAACGTAAAAGAACAAGAAGATGGTCAAGTAAAAGTACCAGCTATCATGTAATACTAAAACATAGGAGGATTCCTCATGACGTTATTTGAACGTTCAGCAAAGGAGCTACAAGCTGATATTAAAGCGGGTAACCTAACAATCGCTGATTTAACAAAAGAAGCATACGAACGTGTGGCGAAGCTTGACGGAGATGTACAAGCTTTCCTTGCTTCAAACGAAGAAAAAGCAACTGCACAAGCAGCTGAAATGGACAAAGTGCCATTTGAAGAGCGTGGACCACTTTTCGGTCTACCTATCGGTGTAAAAGACAACATCGTTACAGAAGGCTTAGAAACAACTTGTGCTTCTAAAATTCTAGAAGGCTTTATGCCAATCTATGATGCAACAGTAGTTAACAAACTACGTGAAGCAGGTATGGTTACTATCGGTAAATTAAACATGGACGAGTTTGCAATGGGTTCTTCAAACGAAAACTCATACTATAAAACAACAAAAAATCCATGGAACTTAAACCACGTACCAGGTGGATCTTCAGGTGCGTCTGCAGCAGCAGTAGCAGCAGGTGAAGTACCATTCTCACTTGGTTCTGATACAGGTGGTTCAATCCGTCAACCAGCAGCTTATTGCGGTGTTGTAGGGATGAAGCCTACATATGGTCGTGTATCGCGCTTTGGTTTAGTGGCATTTGCATCTTCTTTAGATCAAATCGGGCCTATTACACGTAATGTTGAAGACAACGCTCTATTACTTGAAGCAATTGCAGGTTTAGATGCAAACGATTCAACTTCAGCAGACGTAGAAGTACCAAACTACGTAGCAGCCCTTACAGGTGACGTAAAAGGCTTACGTATCGCCGTGCCAAAAGAATTCCTTGGTGAAGGTGTTGGCGAAGCAGCACGTCAATCAGTGCTTGAAGCATTAGAAGTATTAAAAGGCTTAGGTGCTACAGTGGAAGAAGTATCACTTCCTCACTCGAAATACGCACTTGCAGCTTACTATATCCTGTCTTCTTCTGAAGCGTCCTCTAACCTATCTCGTTTTGATGGTATCCGCTATGGTTTCCGCGCAGAAAACGTTAATAACTTAATGGACCTTTATAAAGAAACACGTGCACAAGGCTTTGGTGATGAAGTAAAACGTCGTATCATGCTTGGTACTTACTCACTAAGTGCAGGTACGTATGATGCTTACTACAAAAAAGCTCAACAAGCACGTACACTGATCAAAGCAGACTACGACAAAGTATTCGAAGACTTTGACGTAATCATTGGACCAACTTCTCCTACACCAGCATTTAAAATTGGTGAAAACGTCGATGATCCAATGACGATGTATGCGAACGATATTTTAACGATTCCAATGAACCTAGCTGGTGTACCAGCCATCTCAATCCCATGTGGTTTTGAAAATGGACTGCCACTAGGCTTACAAATTATCGGTAAATATTTCGACGAAGCAACAATTTACCGTGTAGCTCATGCTTTTGAACAAGCAACGGAGTTCCATAAACAAGTTCCTCAAATTTGGGAGGGAAAATAACATGAACTTTGAAACAGTCATTGGTTTAGAAGTACACGTTGAGTTAAAAACGAACTCAAAAATCTTCTCACCAGCACCAGCCCACTTCGGTGCTGAACCAAATACAAATACTACAGTTATCGACCTAGGCTATCCTGGTGTCCTTCCTGTACTTAATAAAAATGTTGTTGATTTCGCAATGCGTGCATCACTTGCACTTAACATGGAAATCGAACAAGAAACAAAATTTGACCGTAAAAACTACTTCTATCCAGATAATCCGAAAGCTTATCAAATTTCTCAATTCGACAAGCCAATCGGTAAAAACGGCTGGGTTGATATCGAAGTAGATGGTTACACAAAACGTATTGGTATTACTCGTCTTCATATGGAAGAAGATGCTGGTAAACTGTCTCACAGTGGCGACCACTCTTTAGTTGACTTTAACCGTCAAGGTACACCACTTGTAGAAATCGTTTCTGAGCCAGATATTCGCACGCCGAACGAAGCGTATGCGTATCTTGAAAAAATAAAATCAATCATCCAATATTCAGATGTTTCAGACTGTAAAATGGAAGAAGGATCTTTACGTTGTGATGCCAACATCTCAATCCGCCCATATGGTCAAGAAGAATTCGGTACGAAAACAGAGCTTAAAAACTTGAACTCATTCAACTATGTTCGTCGTGGTTTAGAGCACGAGGAATTACGCCAAGCGGATGTACTTCTTTCAGGTGGAGTAATTGAGCAAGAAACTCGTCGTTTTGATGAAAAAACAGGTAAAACAATCCTTATGCGTGTGAAAGAAGGAACAGACGATTATCGTTACTTCCCAGAGCCAGACTTAGTACGTCTATCGATCTCTGATGAATGGTTAGAGCGAGTAAAATCAGAAATTCCAGAGCTTCCAGACGCTCGTAAAAAACGCTATGTTGAAGAATTAGGCTTAACTCCATATGATGCAGGAGTTCTTGTTATTTCAAAAGAAATCTCAGACTTCTTCGAGGCTATGGTAGCTAAAGATGCGGATGCTAAGCTTTCTGCAAACTGGCTTATGGGTGATGTTTCTGCATACTTAAATGCAGAACAAAAAGACCTTAAAGATACTGCATTAACACCAGAAAACCTTGCGGAAATGGTGAAATTAATCACTGACGGTACAATTTCTTCTAAAATCGGTAAAAAAGTATTTGCTGAATTAGTAGAAAACGGCGGCTCTGCAGGAGAAATCGTTAAAGCAAAAGGTTTAGTTCAAATTTCTGATGAAGGTGCATTACTTGCGATCGTTACAGAAGTTCTAGACAACAATGCCCAATCAATCGAAGACTTCAAAAACGGTAAGGATCGTGCTATTGGCTTCTTAGTTGGTCAAATTATGAAAGCAACTAAAGGTCAAGCGAACCCACCAATGGTTAATAAATTATTACAACAAGAAATTGCAAAACGTTAATTTCAATTACAACAGAAAGCCAAGAGAGCAAATTCGCTTTCTTGGCTTTTTATTTTTAAAAAATAATACATACTAAACATTCTTTGAGGTATCATTCAAAGTGTTCGACAAGCATTCAGTCAGCGGGGCAGTCGCTGGTATGCTTAGGTAAGTTACACATCGTGTCTTCCCTCAATTTTAATGTGGAATTATAATAAAAAATGGCTCATCCCCAAAAGTTGTCGATGAAATTTGTTAAGTGGAACGGAAATCAACCACACGTTTTGGTGATAAGACTAAAAAATACCAACTTAACACTTTATGGTTGTCTAAAAAGAGTATTCATAGCAAAATATAGAATAGAACATGATATAACATTAGGAGGTCAATCGATGAAAACAGAACAACAATATTTCAATGATGCGATTTCGATGCAACAATATATGGATAATATGACTACGTTAAAAGAGGAAAGCTTCCGTATTTATGATAGCTTTGAGGTGCCAACAAATGATGGCTTTATCGAGCTACTGAAGGACAAGCAACCAAAAATTTTAACAATTACTGAGGATTGGTGCGGGGACGCGATGTTAAACAATCCAATTATTCGTCGAGTTGCAGAGGCAGCAGGAGTAGAAATGCGTGCAGTACTACGTGATGCTGATACAGATTTAATTGATCGCTATTTAACAAACGGTGGCCGTGCAATTCCGATTTATATTTTATTAGATGACGCAGGTCAGGTTGTTGGAAAATGGGGACCACGTGCACCAGAATTACAGGAACTAGTAGTGAGTAAACGAGCTAGCTTACCTGATAAAGAAGATCCTACATTTGAAGATGCACAAAAGGCGTTATATGCAGCAATTCGTGAGGAGAATATTACTGATAAATCATATTGGACATTTGTTTATGAGGATTTTAAAAAGCAAGTAACAGCTGCGTTGAAATAATGGTAGATCACACGGCAGCACATCAGAGAATAGGATATGTTTGCCTTTATTGACTATTAAAAGGCTCATCACCAAAAGTTGTGGATAACATTAGTTAAAACGTATGCTATGTATATGAGTTGATTGGAGTGGAGGCTGGGCGACTCCTTGGGGATTAGCGTCACAGATGAGACCCTGGAGCGAGCATCGCGAGTGAAGCGGCTCATCGGACGCCCCCAGGAAAGCGCCCAGCTGGAACGGAAATCAACCACACGTTTTGGTGATGAACCTATTAAAAGTTCAATGCAACAATTAAACGTATAATACGTTGAAAGAAATAGAATCTTATGAAGCGAAGAAGGTATGTTATGAAACGAGCAAGAATCATTTATAATCCTACATCTGGACGTGAAGTGTTTAAAAAGCATCTACCAGAAGTATTGGAAAAACTAGAGGTAGCAGGCTATGAGACATCTTGTCACGCAACAACTTGCGAAGGCGATGCAACCGTTGCGGCAAAAGATGCAGTAGAACGTGGCTTTGATATAATCATTGCAGTTGGTGGAGATGGCACTTTAAATGAAGTTGTTTCAGGTGTGAGTCCTTTTGAAAATCGTCCGAAAGTTGGTCTAATTCCGATGGGCACAACGAATGATTTCGCCCGTGCAGTGCAAATCCCTCGTAATATTGCAGATGCCGTTGAGATTATAATAAAAGGTGAGACGTTGCCAGTGGATGTGGGTTTATTAAATGGAGAACGCTATTTCATCAATATTGCAGCCGGTGGACGCATTACAGAGTTAACTTATGAAGTACCAAGTAAAATGAAAACAATGCTAGGACAGTTAGCTTATTACTTAAAAGCAGTAGAAATGATTCCATCGATCAAAGCTTCCCACATGCGTATCGAATATGATGGTGAAGTGTTTGATGGGGATGCCATGATGTTTTTATGTGGCTTAACAAATTCTGTGGGTGGCTTTGAAAAGCTTGCACCAGACGCAAGTATTAATGATGGCTACTTTACTTTAATCGTATTGAAAAAAGTAAGCTTGCCTGAATTTATTCAGCTTGCTGCAATGGCATTAAGAGGCGAGCATTTGAATGATGATCGTGTTATTTATAAAAAGGCAAGTGTTGTAAAAGTATCTACTGAAGACGAAATACATTTAAACTTAGATGGTGAATATGGTGGAGACGCACCTGCAACATTTGAAAACCTAAAGCGCCATATTGAAATCTTTGTTCCACTAGAAGATATTCGGGAGAGTGACCGTATATAACGGACATTAAAAGCGGAGCTCTGTTTCATTCAGTTGAGAGGACTAGCTCAATTAAATTCAGGTAACTAATGCCTGATTCGCTTAATACACGTGAAGCACCAATAAGATATCCGAACGTTCGAATAGTTCAGAAAACTAAAAATCATCCCTAATAATTGGGATTGTGAATGAATTAAGAAAAATGTTTGGCAAAAGTGCGTATATTACTTGAACAAAATTTGAAACCTTTATAATAGGCCGGAATTTCGGTCCATTATAAAGGTTTTTTTCGTTGCAATAGTGGAAAATAAGAATAAGGGAAAGGAAAGGAAGTGTTGGCTTTGTATAAGTCGCAGGAAAGAAAGCTCATATGGCTAAGCTTTGGCGTTGGAATTATTATGCTACTTTCCATGCTTGGAAAAATATTTGGAAGTTAGGGGGGCAATGAAATGGTGAATGAATCAGCAGTCTTTTGGAGTAGAGCATTAACGGAGCTGACTTTATCGTTCCATATTATTTATGCGACGATCGGTGTTGGTGTCCCATTAATGATTATGATTGCTCAGTGGACTGGGTATAAAAAGAATGATGAGCACTATATTTTAATGGCAAGACGTTGGGCACGAGGTTTTGTTATTACAGTTGCAGTCGGAGTTGTAACCGGGACGGCAATTGGCTTACAGTTGTCTTTACTATGGCCGAATTTTATGCAGCTCGCCGGGCAAACAATTGCATTACCGCTCTTTATGGAAACGTTTGCATTTTTCTTTGAAGCCATCTTCTTAGGGATCTACTTATACACTTGGGATCGCTTCGATAGTCAGAAAAAGCATATGTTGCTATTAATTCCTGTTGCTGTCGGTGCTTCAATGTCAGCCGTATTTATAACAATTGTTAATGCGTTTATGAATGCACCTCAAGGGTTTGACATTGTGGACGGACAGCTTGTAAATATTCAGCCTTTCTTAGCAATGTTTAATCCAGCAATGCCGACAAAGGTAGCGCATGTTCTCGTTACAGCTTATATGACAGCTGCATTTGTGTTAGCGGCAATTGCAGGATACCGTATGCTTAGAGGCTCTAAGCATGTGTACCATAAAAAATCATTATATTTACTTATGAAGATTGGCCTGATTTTCTCCATTGCAGCAGCGATTATTGGAGATTTTTCAGGAAAATACTTAGCAGAATATCAGCCAGAAAAACTAGCTGCAGCTGAGTGGCATTTTGAAACAGACGATAAAGCTTCGCTTATACTATTTGGTGTATTAGATGGTGAGGAAGTAAAATATGCCATTAAAATACCTTATGCTCTAAGTATTTTAGCGCATAATAACCCAAACGCAGAGGTAATTGGCTTAGATCAATATCCTGAAGAAGATCGACCACCACTTTATATTCATTACCTCTTTGATCTCATGGTGTTTATTGGCATGTTTATGGTATTAGTTTCACTGCTTTACGTAGTCGGAAAAGCACGTGGTTGGCTATTTATCCATTCACGTTGGTTTAGATGGATTGTTGTTGCAGGTGGACCACTTTCAATTATTGCGATTGAAGCAGGTTGGTGGCTTGCTGAGGTTGGAAGACAGCCTTGGATCTTATATGGTTTAATGCGAACACCAGAAGGGGCCACAACGAGTGACCATGTGGATTTAATGCTGCTGTTATTTGCTGGTGTGTATGCTGTATTGGCAATAGGAAGTATTGTCGTTTTAGTTCGTATGTTCAAAAAGAATCCAATTGAGCGAGAAATAGAAGATCGTCATTCTGAAAAAGGCGGTGACATCTTATGACACTAGAGATTCTAGGTATTTCAGTATTGTGGATTTTCCTATTTGGCTATGTCATTGTAGCTTCGATTGACTTTGGTGCAGGCTTCTTCAATGCCTACAGTCTACTCGTTGGGAAAAATCATATTTTAACAAATATTATTAAGCGTTATTTATCACCTGTTTGGGAAGTAACCAATGTCTTTTTAGTATTCTTCTTTGTTGGGATTGTTGGATTTTTCCCGCAAACAGCTTTTTATTACGGAACAATTTTACTTGTTCCAGTGAGTATTTCACTTGTACTGCTTGCCATACGAGGCTCCTACTATGCGTTTGAATCATATGGTACACGTGGCCATATCGGGTACACGTTAACGTATGGTATAGCAGGATTACTCATTCCAGCCTCACTTTCTGTTGTCTTTGCGATTGCTGCTGGCGGCTATGTTGATATGGTTGACGGGCAACCTGTCCTAAATTACTGGACATTGTATACGAGCCCATTTGCTTGGAGTATTGTCGTACTGAGCATTGCAGCGGTACTCTATATTTCAGCCGTGTTTTTAACATGGTATGCTCATAAAGCAAAGGATGTAGAAGCAACAAAACTAATGCGAAAATACGCACTTGTTTGGGCGGTACCTTTAATGGTGAGCGCGCTTGGTATTATGTATGAAATGAAATCGATCAACACTGAAATTTACAATAATATGGTTAATTTATGGTGGATGTTTGCCATTTCAGCCGTACTATTTATCATTACTGTCGTGCTAGTTTGGATGCGAAAAAATTACGGCCTGGCAGTGGGACTATTGATTGCACAATTTGCCGTGGCATTCTTCGCTTATGGTATCGCTCAATATCCATATTTACTGTATCCGTATTTAACGATTTACGATAGCTTTACAAGTACACAAATGGCGATTGCACTCGTCATTGCATTTATCTTAGGACTATGTCTGCTTATTCCATCACTGTTCTTATTGTTGAAATTATTCCTATTCAACAAAAATTACGTGACAGGAAAAGAAGACAATCACGCATAGGAGGTTAGAGTGATGGAGAAATTTCTCATGTTTTATGCGCCATTTCTAGTAGTCATCATCGGTATTGCTTTTGCTTTCTGGTGGGCACCAAAAGATCACCATGTAACAAAAGAGGAAGGAAAGAGTCGCGAATAGCGGCTCTTTTTTCTACTTGTGTAAAGGGAGGGTAATATGTATCGGCTCGGGTGCTCAGATAGGGGAGCTGGTTATTTTTTTGCTTGCCTGAGCAGTTTGAGGGGAGAGAGTAGATCAGGCTAATCTGAGCAGTTTGGGATGATACCTGATCACTTCTCTGCTGTACCCGAGCGGTTTGAGGCGATACCTAATCACATTCTTGGTTTACCCGAGCGGTTCTGGGTGATACCTGATCACATTCTCGGCTTACCCGATCACTTCTCTGGCACACCTAAGCAGTTTGAGGGAAGAACTGTTCGGGTCGAGGCTGTAGTCGCTCAATCAGAGTCATGTCACTCAGTAAATTGACCTTACAAGATCAAGCCTTGTTCTTTTTTCATCCGCCACAACATGCTACAATAAGGAGATTGAAATGGAGGATGTACGAATGTCAGCACCCGTGAAAAAGAATGAACGATTAACAGTTTATATAGAAGATTTAACACATGATGGCAATGGCGTTGCAAAGGTCGATGGCTACCCATTATTTATCCAAGGTGCACTTCCTAATGAAACGGCGGAAGTACATGTTGTAAAAACGTTAAAAAATTACGGCTTTGCGAAAGTTGTAGAAATTCTCAAGCCATCACCAGATCGTGTAGATGCACCTTGTGAATATTTCAAGCAATGTGGCGGCTGCCAATTACAGCACCTGTCTTATGAAGGGCAGTTAAAATGGAAAGAGAATATGGTGCGTAATGTCATGCAACGCATTGGTAAAATTGATGCGCCTGTTCTACCTGTGAAAGGCATGGAAGAGCCTTGGAAATATCGTAATAAAGCCCAAATTCCTTTTTCCTTAAATGAAGCAGGACAAGCAATTGCAGGCTTCTATAAAACGAAATCTCATAGCATTGTGGATATGGAGCGTTGCTTGATTCAGACAGGAGAAGCGGACGCTATTCTTGCAGGCTTGAAAAAGGAATTAGCGGCAATCGGTATTCAACCATACAATGAGCTATCACATGAGGGAATGCTGCGCCACGTAGTTATTCGTAAAGCACGAGCAACGGGTGAAGTCATGGTTGTTCTCGTAACGAAAAAGAAAAAATTCCCGCAAAAAGAAGCAGCTGTTGCGACAATCCAAAAGCTTGTCCCGAATGTAACATCAATTATTCAAAACGTTAACAGCGACAAAACGAACGTGATTTTCGGTGATGAAATTGTAAACCTATGGGGCAAGGATGTCATTATTGATACAATTGGTGATGTTCGCTTTGAAATTTCAGCTCGTTCATTTTATCAAGTAAACCCTGAGCAAACAGAAGTCCTTTACAAACAAGCACTAGACTACGCTGACTTACAGGGTGATGAACGAGTAATTGATGCTTACTGTGGTATCGGCACAATTTCATTATTCCTTGCACAAAAAGCAAAGGCTGTTATGGGTGTTGAAATTGTCCCACAAGCTATTGAAGATGCAAAACGCAACGCAGCACTAAATGGATTTACGAACACGTACTTCGAGGCCGGACCAGCAGAAGAAGTCATTCCACGCTGGTATAAGGAAGGCAAGGAAGCGGATGTCCTAGTAGTGGATCCACCACGCAAAGGCTGCGACGAGGCTCTTCTTCAGACAATTTTAGAGCAACGTCCTAAGCGTGTTGTTTATGTGTCCTGTAACCCAGCTACACTAGCGCGTGATCTCCGTATTTTGGAGGATGGAGGCTATCAAACTCAGGAGATTCAGCCTGTGGATATGTTCCCGCATTCAACGCATGTAGAGTGTGTCTCGCAACTCATTTTAAAAGAAGGTATCTAATATTTGCAGTTGCCTTTCGATCCGTTTTTTATACTACTTGTAGCGGATTCAGTAATGAATACTACCATAGTGAGTACAAGTAATTAGAAATATTGGAATTAAGTTGACTCATCACTAAAAGTTGTGGGTGACATTTGTTAAAACGTATGCCATATAGGTTGATTGGAGTGGAGGCTGGACGCCCCCTGGAAAGCGCCCAGTCGGAACGGAAATCAACCACACGTTATGGTGAGGAGCCATTAAGTTTTAAAAAGAGTTTAAAATTGCTTACGTAGAATTATAAAAAAGAGTGGTTTTTAGGATTTATCCTAAAATGCCACTCTTTTTTATCGTTACATTTCGGTGAAATAACGCATTTATGAAAAAAGAATTATAAAAATTGAAGTTGATTTAATAATGTTTCTTCCTATTAGATGAATGTAAAAGAATATGCAGCCATTTGCTTTTCCTACAATCTGGGCAGGATTCGAGATTCCCTCTTTGTAAAATTACCCAACAGTATTTTTTTGTCAATTCCTTTAAATATACGGAAAAATTCTCTAATTCAACCGATATTCTTTAGAGAAAAATGCCTACTATCGACAAAAAATGACAAAACATTTATAATCTAAACGTAATATGTCAGCGTTATGTTAATAAAATTGAAAAAGGCAAACTTATCGAAAGGTAAGGACGCAAAGCTACGAGTCTAAAATCCTCTTGGATAATGATAGTCGGGTTGCCAAGATGATAAGTGATTTTTTGGCTATCCTAATTATGTGTAGGGATAGTTTTTTTTGTGGAAAAAATCAAGGACTGATTCCAATCAATCGTAGCGACAGATGTGCAATATATGAAAATTATAAAAAGGAGATTTGAGATGATAGTCGTAGATAAAGAGAAATATAAAATGGCGATTTATGAAGCAAAAAAAGAAGTACACGTCCAAATAATAGGGTTTATTAAACCAGCTCTTGTAGAGGATTATTTGAAAGATTTGCAAGAGACGGGGGCAAAAGTGCAAAAAAATGCATATACATTTGTTGTTGATGCAACACAGCAATCACCCCTTCCTTCAAAGATTTCGACAGATCTAGGACAAACATTAATGTTTTATGCATCACTAGGCTTTAAAGATATATTTATTGTTAATCCAACCTCTAAAATTGCATATGTGCAAGTGCGAAATGCTTTAGAGGGAGTTAATTTCCCAGGAACCGTAGTCGACAATGTTTCACAATTACCAATGCGTTAGTCTTTAATTAACTATAATCACATTTTGAAAGAGGAATTTACGATGCAAACAATTCAAGAATTATATACTTATGAAATACTTACAAAGGACCAACCGGATTTAATTAAAATGACAGCAGAATGTTTAGCAAAAACATTTACTGGGGTAGAGGTTGCTGGCAAATGGGTGCAAGAACCGATTATTGGGCACGCCTTAAAACTACCTTACGAAGATTTCTATCAATTTACGAAGGAATATATTGAAGCAAATGTTCATCAAGGTTACTGTGCTGTTGCACTAGATAAAGAGCAAAATGTTGTAGGCGCACTAGTTGGAGATACGAATGTCCTTGAAATTATCGAAGGGGATATTTTTGAAGGCACGTTTGCCGATATGAATATTGTTATGCGTGTATTAGAGGATATTGATGAACGTTTCCTAGAAGATTATAAAAAACGTTTTGGAAAAGATATGGAAGATGGGGAAATATTACATTTATTTTTATTAGGTGTAATTGCTGAGCATAATCGTCATGATATTGTACAAAGTTTAGGCGATATATTAATAAAAAAAGCAACAGAAGAAGGCTTAAGATTAGTATTAGCTGAAGCGACAAATCCAAAGTCAATGCGTTTGCTGGAGAAGTATCAAGGTCTTACAAAATATGTAACCGTAGAAGGGGACTTTATTGTTCATAAATATGAAAGCAATGAAAATCTAAACAGTATTCCATCGACTGTAGCAGATGGAATTTACATCATTGTAAAAGAACTATAAAATTTCATCACTAATACGTTAGTAGAATAGGAGAATTTTTTTCATGGAAGCTATTATGCTAGGGATTATTGTAGTTTTATTATGTACATCTTTGTTTTTTGCTTACCGATATTTTTCACTTAAAGGTCATTCCCATATAAATAAAGAGGTACTAAATGGAATGGATGAATTATCAGCAGGTCGAGTAAGTGAACAATTTAATAAATTCGCAAATAATGTGAATGAAAAAAGTGGAAATCTTTTAGAGCATGGAGAATACGCAACTGAGAAGGCCGATACTGTAAGGGCCGCAATCGATGAAGTCGGTAAAGGATTAAAAAAGCAATTAGTCGCTACTGAAGAGAGTTCTACTTCTATCGAAGACATCACAGTGGCTATTGAAGAACTATCTATAAGATCTAACCAAATTTCAGAACAATCGAATACGACGTTAGAATTGACGCAAGAAGGTAATGAAAAGTTAAAAGATTCGATGGTGAAAATGGAGCAATTTAATCAAACGATTAATACGACATTTGATGCAATCAATATACTTGGAGACAAATCGTACGAAATTGGTAACATTGTTAAAGTAATTACGGGGATTTCAGAGCAAATAAATTTATTAGCATTGAACGCAGCTATCGAAGCAGCTCGTGCAGGAGAACACGGTAAAGGGTTTGCTGTCGTTGCTGATGAGGTTCGTAAATTAGCTGAACAATCACGTCAGTCAGCTAATGAAGTTTCGAATATTGTAAAAAATATTCAAGAAGAGACGAACAAAGTTGTCACATCAATGAAGCAAGGAACAGAAGAGTTTGAACAAACAAATACGAAAATATTAGAAATTGGAAATATGTTCGAAAAAATTGTAGATACTACAAAAATTATTGCTGAAAATAATGCGGAATCATCTGCAAGCACAGAAGAACTATCTTCAAGCTCTCTGCAAATTATGGAGGCAATGAAGGATATTTCTTTCATTTCACGAGAATCAGTAGAAATGTTTGAAGAGTTAGTTGGCATTAGTGATGATGAATTAAATACAATGCAAAAACTAGTTCAAGAAGCAGAGCATCTTATAGATTTCAAAAATGATGCAGAAAAAATACTTTCTTCATTAAATCATCGTGTAGAAAGCTAGAATGGTAGTGCCGAAAATAGGATCGCTGAAGCTAAGTAACTTGAACTAGCTAAATAAACCTAATTTAAGCGTACATAGCTTTTATTGAGGTGTGTCTTTGGAATAGCTAACTTAATATTCGTTGAAATTAAAAGCAGACGGTTTAGAAATGCGATATTGCACCTCTAATTGGCCGTCTACTTTTACTGTACTGGCTAGTCTCACCACATTGTGAAGCGATAGCGTGGTGGAGTTGGTATAATAGAAAAGCAGCTGATATAGAAGAAATCTATACCATCTGCTTTTTTGGTGCGCCCGGCATGCGTATGAACTATAGGGTGTAAGTCCCGAACCCC
>NZ_JARVRU010000003.1:0-39304 GCF_030209535.1 Lysinibacillus sp. fls2-241-R2A-57 | reverse complement strand
ACGCTTCTCTTAAGTATATAAGAACCCCGCTGCTTTAGCTGTGGGAGTAGTCAGAAACAATAATTTTCGTATGTTGATGTGTAATAGTTGAGTTATAGATTGAATAGTTTTATTATTCAGTCTATAAGGGTGTTTTTTACAGAGGGGGATATTGATGGTATTGCATGTAGGAGAAAAAATTACATTTGAACGTAAGTTTACAAAAGAGGATGTTGAATTATTTACGAGAGTATCAAAAGATGAAGGGGTTCATCATATCACACCAGACGAACAAGGACGATTTGTTGTACAAGGGCTTTTAACAGCGACGCTCCCAACGAAAGTTGGAGGTGACTATAACGTACTAGCGCGTAAAATGAATTACGAATTTTTACGTCCAGTTTTTAGTGATGATACGATTCGTTGTGATGTAATAATTGAACAGTATGAACCGGATGGAAAAAATCGTACGGCAATTACTACAACATTTACGTGTACAAATCAACTTGAAAAGGAAGTATTAAAGGGAAGCTTTTCAGGTATTATTCTATAACATTTAACTTATTTCAGTAGAAGTATTTGATAGGGGGAGTTTACCATATGAAAACTGCAGAAATTCTATTTTTTGAACGTCCATTTCCGAGTGCTAATAGTATTGTTATTCAAGATAATCAATCATTTTTAATTGATACCGGATTTGGTAGTGATATAGTTCGAACTGAGAAACTTTTAACCGAAGTAGGGATATTACCACAACAGTTAAATGGCATTATAAACACTCACTATCATAGCGATCACGTTGGTGGAAATCATTATTTTCAGCGACAATATAACCTACCGATTGCGGCACATCTTTGGGAGGGAGAAATGGTTAATCGTTGTGATTTCGAAACTTGTAGTGCCCACTATTTAGATCAACCAGTGGAACAATATGTTGTGCAACAGTTACTTGTAGATGAACAAGAGATTAATACGGGTAATAGTGCTTTACAAGTTTTACATACACCAGGACATACATTAGGACATATATCTTTATACGAGCCAAAACAGCAGATTTTAATTTGTGGTGATTTGTTTCATTACAATGATGTTGGATGGTTAAATATTTTTCGAGAAGGTACAAACAGTTTAGGACGTTCTTATGAAAGTCTAGAGCGACTCGCTAAACTTTCGATAAAAAAAGCATATCCTGGTCATGGTCGTGCCATCGACGACCCATTAATAATGATTGACAAAGCAAGAGAACGCATTGAAAAATGGATGGAATCACCAGAAAAAATGGCTTGGCATGCATGTAAACGAATTTTTTCTTTTACACTAATGTTGAAAAATGGATTAACGAAGCAAAATATTGCGCCTTATTTACTAAGTTGTGGGTGGTTTTACGATTTTGCTGTTCACTCTTTTCAAACAGAGCCAAAGGAATTCGTACAACCATTTATTGATGAAATGATTCGCTCAAAAGCGGCGATATGGGAACAAGACAAATTAATGGCGTCAGCACCATATGAAGTGCCAGATCCACAATGGATAGCAACCGATTGGAAACCAAATAATTGGACAAGATAAAGGTGCAATTTTGAGCTATAATTTTTTAAGAAATAGATGTAATAATTCAAAGAGATGAACTCGAAAGGGAGTTTACTTTGTGAATATTACATCTTTTTTAATTTCCTGTTTTATAATTACGGCTACCCTCAGCCAAATCAATATTGTTATGTTATTAATCTCTTAAATTCAAATGATTCCTACTATGCTGTTTATAATTGAGTACTTGGTCAGCAGCTAGAGAAGCCGTTTAGTTGAAAAATTTGAAACTATTTATAATTTACAGTCGTATAAAAAATATGGAGCTTCTTTAAGGGTTAATCACCTCTTAACGTATAAATGTAGGCTTATCATCAAAAGTTGTACACGTTATGGTGATGATTCAAAAATAGGGTAGTTAGTTTTAGCCATGGCAATTCGAAGAGATATTAATATTTATAAAGGGAAGTGTGTTATGCAATTTGAAGGTGCAATGTTAGAATATCGTTTGCAAAAAGAGAAAGACAAGTTTGAACCAATCTATTATTATACTAATATTGATTTACCACAAATTTTAACTAGAAGAGAATGTGAATTTTTTATTAAAGAAGGTAAGACGTATCAACAACTGTCTTCTGCTATTGAGGATGAGTTATTTGTAATTTATGTAAAATCATATGAAGAAACACCAATTGATATTAAAGAACCGTTATATGAAGGGATTAAACTGGAATTTCGTGAATTAAATGCCTATAAAAATCATCCGCTTATAACATTTGAATATATGACGAATCATCTAGATATTTTAAGCGTTATCGGAAGCATATATACATATATCGATGGTAAGGAATGGGAGCGTGATTCAGCTGAAATTGATGAAGACCGAGGCGTGTATGTTTTATATGTTAAGCCAACAGGATTTACGCTTGTAACATAGGGAGGGTATTTTTAGAATGAAGAAGACAAAGAAAATGATGACAGGGGCATTAGCAGCTGCGGCTTTAGTAACGCTCTCTGCTTGTGGGGACGAAAGGGGATATGAAGCGCCAACTGGAACGGATTGCGATGATTGGGAATGGGATAAAGAGACGGGTACGTATTATTGCGATGATAGTCATTCAACACATGCCGGGGGTTACTATTATGGTGGGAAATATTATACATCAAAAAATTCGTTACAAAAAAGTGCTGATTACAAAAGTTATGCATCGAATTACAAATCAGGAATAGGTAGTGGTTCAAAAGGCGGTTTTGGAGGGTAAAGATGAACCGATTTCGAGAAAATCGACAACAGTTTTTTAGCCAGATAAAGGATTTTTGGCATGATATATATGGTATGGAATATGTTCTATTTGATATTAAGAGAGAAAGTGCTGAAACGATCACTAAGATTCGCCAAGCAACCGAACAGATTGGCCATATTTTTTATAAGTCAGCTGCTTTGTTGCGTATGGTAGATGATGAGACACTTTTGCGACTTGGATTTCCCACTGAAACGCACTCTTTCATCCGTTTGCAAACACTGCCAGTAGAAAGTGTCATCGCTCGTTTAGATTTAGTAGTGACAGAGGAACAAGTGAAATTGCTTGAAATAAACGCAGATACACCTACATTTATCAAAGAAACTTTTTTTGTGAATGGAAAAGTGTGTGAACAGTTTGAGATGGAAAATCCAAACGACGGATACGAAGATCAGTTAAAACAAGCTATATTGAAAGCTGTAACGTCGTTGCTTCGTTCTAGCGGAAGAGATGGAGCTAACAATATCGTTTTCGCAGCACACTCTGATCATGAAGAAGATAAACTGACAACAATGTATTTAAAGGAACTCTCTGGATTAAAAAGTCAGTATATGGACTTTAATCACTTACAACTTGTAGATGAGCCAATTTTAGAAAATGAAGAGGTTGTCCTACCACAAGGTCTTTATGATAGAAAAGGAGAAAAAATCGATGTTTTATATCGACAGACGTATCCAATTGAACATTTAATATATGATGAAGATCCAATGACGAAAGAAAAAGTAGGTCAATCGTTAATGAAGTTTGTAGAACAACAGGACTTAGCCATTATAAATCCCCCTTCTGCTTTTTTACTACAATCCAAGGCAATAATGGCACTCATTTGGGGGCTACATGAGGAACAGCATTCTTTTTATACACGTGAAGAACATAACGCGATACATAAATATTTTTTACCAACTTATCTAGATCCAGACATGTTTTTACAACAAGGACAAAGTTTTGTGAAAAAGCCTGCATTTGGCCGCGAAGGAGACACTGTCGAGATTTTTTCCACTACAGGTAAAAAAATTGCGGAAGATATTCATAAAACATATAAAGATGAACTTCCTGTTTATCAACAGTTTATAGAGTTACCACAAACTATTATTCAAACAGAACAAGGTCCCAAACGAGCGCATTATATGTATGGTTGCTTTTGTATTAATGGTAAGGCAAGTGCAATTGGTATTCGCGCTGGAGGACAAATTACAGATAACGGATCTTATTTTTTACCAATAGGTTATTAGAAAATTTATAAGAATGTAAGAGCTTGGATCAAACTGAAGTTAGCTTAAAAGGAGTGTGTAAAAGAATGGGATTTTTCTCATTAGATAGTTTTTTAAATTTTTTATTGTATATAGGAACCGGGTTTATTCTCATTTTGATTGGTATTGTTGCATTTGCTTTTACAACAAAATTTTCAGAGTGGAACTTAATTAAAGAAGGCAATTTGGCGGTTGCATTAAAGCTATGGGGAAAAGTGATTGGGTTAGGCATCACATTATATACAGTATGGTCTTCAAGTGTTCATATACTAGATGCTATTATTTGGGGGTTAATCGGAATTGCTACACAAGTAGTTGTGTATTTGATTATTGAATACGTGTTAACACCAAAAACAAGCTTGGAGAAAAAAGTGGAAGAAGGAAATACTGCAGTAGGCTTCAGCTTATTTGCAGTGGGCATTACGGTAGGATTAATTATAGCAGGAAGTTTGTCGTATTAATCAATTTCGCCTTGGCGTAATTGCGTCCGGATTTTGAATTGTGCTCGCACAATTCATTCCTTTTAAAATCCGTGACATCCGCGGGAAGCTTTATCTTCATTCAGTAGGTGTTTGGACACACTGAAAAGGAACAACATCCGCATTCATCTCGCCACCTTCAGAGGTTGGAGCCTTTCGCTGAATGAAGATAATATGTATTTGATAAAAGAGAGCATGTTTTTATGAATGAAAAAACATGCTCTCTTTTTATTTGATCTGTACATGGAAAAGTCTCTGAAATAACAGATGATTTATATCATAATTCTTTGAGCTATATTATTTTCTTAATGGACAGTTCTTACAATATGGAATATCAGCTTTTGTATTTACTTGATAGTATCGACAACACGTTTTTCGAACGGGTACTTCACTCAATGTTTCCTTTCGTTGAAAAAAAGTTTGAAAAGGATTTTGTTCAATACCTAACCAATTAGTTTCAGAAGATGTAAATTCATTAAAATGTTCATTTAATTCATTTAAAGTATATAATTCTTCATTTTTACGAAGAGTTGCAAGTAGCCTTACAGCTAGATTTTCCCATAAGATCTTCAAGGAAATTTTACATTCCTTACTTATAATACCGATAATTGGTGTTAAATGTTGAGCGAAAATGCGATTTTTCCAACAATCGTCAAAAAGATCTGTAGGGTTTTCTTCAATTATCAAATTAAATGATGTTACATCAAATCGTGCTGTAGACCACCAATCCATTCTTTTCTTTTGCAGTCCATAATAATCAAGACTCGATGCTGCTACTAAAATTGCATAACGTTTTAAAAATAAAGAACCCGCTACAGATAAGGAAGAAGTATTTAAATAATTTCCATACTGTTTAATGATCGGTAGTAAAGTATCCTTATTCAATAATTGATGTAAAGGAATACCTTGAGGTGAAGGTTGTTTTTCCACGCCATAAGGCTCTAAATTCACTTTATATACCTCCCTATTCCTTTCGGGATACATAATGGAGTTTTAAAAAAGGATCCACTAATTTTGCTACTTCCATCCCAAATTCTTTTTGAACCATTTCTGCTAACAATATCAACAATTGTTCGTTGTTCAGAGCAATTTAATTCAAACAAATAATTTAACACTTCAAATTGATGAGTGATATCCAAATAAATAATAGGTTTAACTAATAAAGGCTGTATCTCCACATGCTGATAAAATGCATAGCGCTGCAAATATTAAGAGGAATAAAAGTAAATACTTTTTATTCGTCTCGTCTATTTCTTTTAATTAAGAATGATTTTCATTATCAATAAAATTGTAGTATAAATAATAGACAAAAACAAGAAAAAATATGCTTTTACTTTGATTACAATTTTTAAAAATACGTTGATATTTAGCATGTCTTGTCTTGTATCAGCTTAATTAGATTTAGATATTATGGAGCGCATTGAACACATTTTTTATTTTTGATATAGTGTTTGGAAAACTAGAGAAAGGGGAGTGCAGATCATAAAAGGGATTTTAGACTTAAAACGATTAACAGATTTATCAAATGAACAGTGTGAAATTATTTTAGATGTGGCTCAATACCTTCAAACAATTGCTGACCTTTCTCAAGCAGATATATTTATTAATTGTCTTTTGGAAGAAAAGAACGCATCTTTAGTTGTAGCAGAAGCAAAGCCTTCTACTACATCATCTTTGTATAAAAAAAGTATGTTAGGGCAAATAGCATTTGAAGAATTGGAGCCTGGTGTTTTATTTAGTTTAAAAACTGGGAAACCAATTTTTGGATCAAGAGGGATTACGGAAGAGCGCGGGATAATGCAACAAGACATTGTTCCTATAAAAGACCTGTGTGGGAAGACCATTGCCGTATTAATTAAAGAAAGGGATATCTCACAGGTAGTACAGAATGAAAAAAATATAGAGCAATTTATGGAAGCGACCAATAGTGAAGACAAGCAACGTGTATTTCAAACAATTGTCGTGCAGGAAATCCATCATCGCGTTAAAAATAATTTACAAGTTATTTCTGGGTTACTGCGTTTACAAATGCAACGTTCTCACTCGATAGAAGTAGCAGAGGTATTTCACGACAGTATAGCTCGTATATCAAGTATGGCTTTAGTTCATGATTATTTGGCTCAGCGTGGAATTGAGGATGCAGATATTAAACTTTTAGTACAACAAATTTCTACTTTGCTAGTCTCCTCGTCTATTATTCCAGGCCAACATATTGCTGTATCTGTCGAGGGGGAATCTGTCTCCTGTCCTTCAGATCAAGCGACAGCCGTTGCATTAATTGTCAATGAGTTAGTTCAAAATAGCATTAAGCATGCTTTTTCTTCAAAGAATTACGGGAGAATTGATATAAATATGAGACGACGAAAACAAATGGTTACGATTACAGTAATGGATGATGGATGTGGAATTGGTGATTCTTTTTCATTAGACGATGTATCATCTTTAGGATTACATCTTGTTAATATGTTAGTTGAAGAGAGGTTGCAAGGGGTTTTTTCATTCCATCTGACTGACAAAGGGACAAAAGTTTCAATAACTTTTCCGATCGAGAAAAACCCTGTAGAAATGTAATTGTACAAAATTTCGAGGAGGCTGGAGTTCTTGTTCCAAGAAAAGCCTAACTAATGGATTTGTTTTTCCAAAAAAGGAAGCGCTCTTTACAAAATCTTTGCTAGTAGTGTAGAATGAACTAAAATAATATCTGAGGCAAAGGCGCCTTTCACGCCTGAAGAGAATTTCTTCAGGGCTATGTGAAAGCGCCTTTTTTTCGTTTGATTGCAATCTTTAACATAAAAAAGGGGTGTTAAATGATGAAATTGTCCTGCGTAGTAAAAGGAACTCATTATACGTTTTCGTCGGTAAGGGAGGTACTTGCAAAAGCAAGTGAAGCGAAATCTGGGGATGTGATGTCGCGTATAGCTGCAGAATCGTCACTAGAGCGCATGGCAGCAAAAGTGGTACTTAGCGAGATGCAGTTGAAAGAAATTTATGAGAATCCGGTAATTCCGTATGAGATGGATGAAGTAACACGCTTGATTTATGATGATATTAGCGACACGATTTATAAAGATATTCAAAGTTGGACAGTCGGTGAACTGAGAAATTATATTTTGTCATCTGATACAGGTACAGATCAATTATTGAAACTTTCGAGGGGATTAACAAGTGAAATGATTTCAGCTGTTGCCAAGCTGATGTCAAGTATTGATCTTGTTCTTGCTTCACAGAAAATGAAATATCAAGCACATTGCAATACGACTATTGGGGAGCCTGGTCGCTTAGCATTTCGTTGTCAGCCAAATCACCCAAATGATGTTCCAGAAGGAATTTTGTATTCAATAAAGGAAGGGCTGTCCTACGGAGCGGGTGATGCAGTTATTGGTATCAATCCGAATGTGGATACGATTGAATCCGTCAAAAAGCTTTTGACACTTTCACATGAATTTATTGAGAAATGGCAAATTCCAACACAAAATTGTGTTTTAGCCCATATAACAACACAAATGGAAGCTTTAAAACAGGGGGCACCTATCGCGCTTATGTTTCAAAGTTTAGCAGGTACACAAAAAGGGAATGAAGCGTTCGGTATATCTAAAAAAATTCTTGATGAGGGCTATGAGATGATGGCTCGATATGGTACATCAGCAGGTCCAAACTTTATGTATTTTGAAACTGGACAAGGTTCGGAAGTATCTTTAAATGCTGACTATGGGGTAGATATGCAAACGCTTGAATCAAGAAGCTACGGTTATGCACGTCACTGGAAGCCATTTATGGTTAATACCGTTTCGGGTTTTATTGGACCGGAGACACTTTATGATGGGCGGCAATTAATCCGTGCGGATCTTGAAGATGGATTTATGGGGAAATTGCATGGCTTGCCAATGGGGATTGCTCCAAATTACACAAATCATATGGATGCCAATCAAAATGATCAGGAAGTTGCCGGTATCATAACAGCAGTTGCCGGTGCGAATTTTTACATGGGAGTACCGGGTGGAGATGATGTCATGCTGAATTATCAAGATACAAGCTATCACGATGATGCTAGTTTGCGTGAGATTTTGGGCTTACGACCACTTCGAGAATTTGAAAAATGGTTGGAGCATATGGGCCTGATGGAAAATGGAAAGTTGACAAAACGTGCAGGAGATTTATCAATTTTTGATTAAGGGAGGAGGGGTAAAATGGATATTCAAGAAATTGTTCGAAGAGTAGTAGAAGAAGTGCAGAAAAACATGAATTCGCCAAAAGAAGTCAATATTGATCAAAGTACAGAAGAAATCATATATTTTCCAGAAGAGCGGATAAAAGGGGTAGAGGAGCCGCATAACGCTGCATCTATTGAGCGAGCACAAAGCATTACACCTGCCCGCATTGGTATTGGTCGAACTGGAACCAGGATGTTGACGACAAGTTATTTACAATTTTTGATTGATCATGCAGCTGCGCAGGATGCTGTGTTAAGAGATGTAAGTGATGATTTTCTTCAGAATATGGATTTGTATAAGCTGGAAACAAAAGCTAGCGATATGAAATCTTACTTAATGGACTTAGATTCTGGTCGAAAGTTATCAGATGAATCGGTGAAGTTTCTTGAGAAAAACGGGGATAAAGGAAAAAATGTACAAATTATTATTTGTGACGGCTTGAGTTCATCGGCTGTTGAAGCCAATGTGGTCGATTTACTACCTGCTTTAATACAAGGGCTAAAATTAAAAAATATTAGCGTCGCAAAGCCATTTTTTATTAAGCGAGGGCGTGTATGGGTGCAAGATGAAGTAGCTGCTATTGTTAATTGTGACCTTGTTATTTCATTGATCGGTGAGAGACCAGGTCTAAATACGGATGAAAGCTTGAGTGCATACATGATTTACCGACCAACTGAAAAAACAGTTGAAGCCGATCGGACAGTAGTTTCAAATATCCATAAAGATGGGCTGACTTCGCTTGAAGCTGGTGCCTACCTATCTGATTTAATCGAACAAATGCTTCTTGCTAAGTGTACAGGAGTTTCTTTTGCGCAACAAAGGAGTTTCAACATGTAAGTAATGAAACATGTCATCTGTGATTGGATTCTCATTAACTTTTTAAAATGAATTTTAAGACAATTGTATTCTTTCTTATTCAGAAAGGTTGTGATGTTTTATGAAAAAACGGATTCTGATTGCTGAAGATGAACCAATTATTAGACTAGACTTAAAAATGATGCTTCAGAATCACGGTTATGAGGTAGTCGGAGAAGCAGGAGATGGGGATCGAGCGATTGAACTCGCTTTTAATTTAAAACCGGATCTTGTGTTAATGGATATTGAAATGCCAAAACTAAATGGTTTAAAAGCAAGTGAGGTTATTGGTCGTCAGCAGGATGTACCAGTGTTGTTGATTACTGCATACAGTCAAAAAGAATTTGTAGAAAAGTCTAGACAAGATAATATTATGGGGTATTTAGTTAAACCGGTTTCTGAAGCTAGCTTAATTCCAGCAGTCATCATTGCACTTCAACAAGCTAAAAGGACGCAGACGCTAAAACAATCTTTACAACTCACACAAGAACAGATTCAAAAACAGAAGATGATTGAAAGAGCAAAAGGGCAACGTAATGGGCAGTAGGCATTTATATAATAAAAGCATCCTACAATAAATATTATCCATTTTTTTACGTTATACACTAGCCATGAAAAGGCCATTATTATGAATATATGAATAATCGAGCGATACCCATTAATGCTATCGTTCAAAAAGATTATCCTTAATAACTGTCACTGCGAGGGAAAAGTATTTGTTTTTTTAATGTAGGATTTCATTTTTATAGCTGGATTGTTGCTACATCTTTTAAATATGCAGAAAATTCATTTTTTTCGAAAGGGCATGTAGTATTTTCATAGGATATTTAGATTCTTTTGATAAGTTCTAACAACATAAATTGGAATTTTTGTGGAATATAGAAGGGATTCGTCTACATGTGACGAACTAAACTAGAGTACAAATAGAGAGCAGATTGCTTACTCCTTTTTGTGCCAATTTAACGTTGACAATCCATCTTATGAGGAGTGATGTGGTATGTATATAAGAATAACAGATTGTTTTATCAGTAGGGGAATATTAATTTAGTAGAGAGTTCGTGATCATGGATTTCTCTACTACTAGAGGAGGAATCTGAAGTTTGATTAGTTTAAGATCAATTGATCAAAGCAATTGGGAAGATTGTATTCAACTGAAGCCTAAGCAAGAACAGGAAGGTTTTATGGCCTCGAATCTGTATTCAATTGCAGAAAGTAAGTTTTTACCGAATATGAAGATAAAGGCGATCTATTGTGAAGAAATGCTTATCGGTTTCGCGATGTACGGGATAGATGCGGATGATGGAAATTATTGGATATACAGGTTTATGATTGATGAGCAATTTCAAGGGCGTGGACATGGCAAGAGCGCAATGAAATTGATTATTGAAGACATCCGGAGTATAGATGATCGCACTGACGTCATATGGCTTGGGTATCAGCCGGACAACGAGCAAGCAAGAAAACTATACGCCAGTATAGGTTTTGAAGAGGAAGAAATAGCCCCCTGGGGAGAAATGTTAGCAAAGTATAATTTTCATTAAAATCATTAAAATATCGAAGAGCGTAATATGTATTACGTAACAAACTTTCAAGGGGATGTTCTAAAAGTTTACAAATGACTTTTGGAACATCCCCTTTTTTTATTTATCTTTATTCAGACGACGAAGAGAAAAACAGTGGGTGATTAGTAGTCCAAATAATCTGTACTAACCGCTCTCAAGTCAAAGTAAAATTCGACTCCGTTTTCGGTGTTATTTACGCCGAAGCTACTATTATGACGTTCCAATATTTGTTTTACAATGGCTAAACCTAAGCCTGAACCACCAAATTCTTTGCTTCTTGATTTTTCTACTCTGTAAAATGGATCCCAAATTTGCTCGATTTCATCATAAGGAATGAAAATATTTTCATTTTCAATTTTAAACATATATTTATTTAAACCTTCTAGATAGACAATTTTGATGTTGATACGGTTATGTTTTGGCGTATATTTTACAGCGTTGATAAATAAGTTGGTAATGACC
Source organism: Lysinibacillus sp. fls2-241-R2A-57 (assembly GCF_030209535.1). Lineage (NCBI taxonomy): Bacteria > Bacillati > Bacillota > Bacilli > Caryophanales > Bacillaceae > Lysinibacillus > Lysinibacillus sp. fls2-241-R2A-57. The sequence goes on along the minus strand of NZ_JARVRU010000003.1, from coordinate 27,681 downwards.
TGCTCGATTCTTTTTATATCCCCATTTACATAAGCTTCCTCTTCAATTTCAAACAGAACCTGCAATCCTTTTTCGTCAGCCATTGCTTTGAATTTATCGTACACCTTTAAAAATGTATGCCATATGTCAAAGGTGCTTTCAGTAAGCTGATAGATAGGGGACTCTAGTCTTGAAATATCAAGCATTTCTTGTACCATTTCCGTCATTCGGTCGACTTCATCCAAAATAACATCACAATATTTCAAGTCGTTTTGCTCATATACACCGTTTTTTATCCCTTTAATATAACCGTTTATTACGGTTAAAGGGGTCTTTAACTCGTGAGATACGTTGGCAACAAACTCTTTTTCTTTTTCCTTCAACTTCAACTGTAATTCATAATCTTGTGCAAGCTTTTCATTGGCATGGACTAATTCCGAAATTTTCTGTTCTAGGTTTGTAGAAATTTTGTTCAATGCTTCGCCCATTTGTCCAAGCTCGTCTTTGGATTTAACAATATATTTTTCACTGAAATTTTGATTTGCAATCTGATTCGCGATCGTGCTCATTTTAACCAGAGGCTTGGATAATGTCTTAGAAAAAATAATAGCTATTATAATAACGATGATCATCGTAAAAACAAATAAAATAATATAGTACTGATTTAAATTGCCAATAACCTCATCCACAGATTGAAGAGAAGTGACAGCAAGTATTACCAAATCTGTTCCTTCCACATTTTCAATTAACATCAAATTATTAATGTCTGTCTGTGTGTCCCGTACTGTATATATTTGATTAGGTAACGTTTGGCCTTCATTTTTATTGGTCATGACAATCAATTCTTGAATGAGGACATTTTTTTGTGCTGTGAAGGATTTACTTTCAGTTGGTTTAGAAATCACTTTTCCTTCAATTGTAATAGGCTTAGGCTGCTCATTCATCATGTCATTTTCACTTACAGTGATTCCTTCAAAAAATATCGAAGATGCATCAGTTGGCTCTAAGATTCGAGTACCAATTTTGATTTTTTTCGGGAGAATCACAGATTCCTTATTATCCAATAGCAGACCCTCGATTGAGATGTTGTTCTCTTTATCTATTTCTTTATAGTCAATAGACATAAAGTCCTCTACGATTTTATACTCCTTGTTGTCCTTCGTTTTGACCACGAATTGCGAGTAATTATTGTTTAAAGTCGCTCCGTAATGAGCCTGAAGTTGATCATCGATAACCGAAATGATAGCATTATTACTCTCTGACATTTCAGAAATATACTGCTTAATTGTGTCGGTCGACTCATTGTTTTTGATCTTTGATTCAAGTGTATGGGCAAACTCCTCCATATTTTGTTTCTTTTTATGGATATAGTAGGGTTCAAAATAAATCGATTGAAAGACGATTTGGATTATAAATATGGCGGTAAATAATAAGATATGAATTAAAAAAAGCTTGTAGGCAATCCCTCTTTTTCGCATTATTCCACCTCGAATTTATACCCTAAACCAAATACGGTTTTAATTAGGTAGGCTTTATGCTGTAAGTTTTTTCTGAGTTTTTTGACTTGCGCATCAACTACTCTTGCGCTGCCGAAATAATCATATCCCCATACTTCATTTAATATTTGATCTCTGGACAAGACAATATGCTTGTTTTCCATCAAATATAGTAAAAGATCAAATTGTTTTGGCTCTAATTCAATGGACGTGCTATCTATCCATACTTCACGTGTAAGTTTGTTAATCGTGACTCCTTTTAGCGTCAAGGTTTCTTTGTCTCTATCTTCTTTTTTTACAGTATAGATTCTATCAAGAAGAACTTTAGATTTAGCTACTAGAATCTCAGGATTAAACGGCTTCGTCATATAATCGTCCACTTTAAATTCATAGCCCATCAACTGATCTTCTACTTCTGATCGTGCTGTCAGCATAATGATAGGAATATCTGATTTTTTTCTAATTCTTCTGCACACGGAGAATCCGTCGATTTCTGGTAGCATGATGTCGAGAATAATTAAATCGACTGTTTCTTCTTCAAACATTTGCAGACCAACCTTACCATCCGTCGCAATTAGAATTCTGTATTCGTTCATTGTAAAATAGTCAGCTATTATATTAGCAATTTTTACTTCATCTTCTATAATTAAAATCGTTCGCTTCATTCATTATCTCCTCAATCAATAAAGTGAAACTATAATCAGTGGGGGTACTTAACGCTCACTTATTAGTAGTCTTCACCAATTGGGCTTTTACGGTCAGTAAGTACTCCCATCTAAATTCTTTGCTATCGCTGAATTTTGAGCCTTGAACCTGACGCTTCGCTTTCGCTACAGATAAATTACTACCCGTTAATACGGGATAAAGCAGGCATCTTCATAGTAAAGTTACTTACCTTACGAAGAAAGATGCCTGCTAAATATATGGATTCGTTAATTCATCAATATTTGATACTCTCCGTCTTTTTCCTCATACTTAGCATCAAAGATTAATAAATCATCTCTTTGAATTGTAAGTAGTTTGTCCTGAGAGAATTCGATATCTTTTTTAGGAACAAATACAATCGTGTAACCCATTATCGTATTTGGATTCATCTTCGTCGGATCTTCCAAACCTTCCATAGGGGCTTCTAAGTAAAGAGATTTCATTTTGTTAAGTTTGATCCGAGTATCTGGAAGAATAATTTCTCTTGTCGTTGTCTGTATTTCTGCTGGATTTCCTTTATATTGGTATTCCACTATCATATCCTCAAACGAAGCTGAGGAGTTTTGGATTGTCACAGGGATTCTGACCGCTGCATACTGGTCATCCTTCTGTTTGGAAGCTATATCATCTACATAAGATTTTAGCTTAATATTATAATCATTGTAATAGTCATTGTTCGCTTTTTTTATATTCTCATGGCCTTCAGCTTTTTTGCTACCGAATTCAGAATCCAACAAACCTAAAGGAGAAGCTGTTAATATAGTCTTTTCATTAAGCTGCATGTCAACCGCAGAAGCAATTGCTAAAGCGCCGATATCATAAAATTCTCGCCCTTTCATCAAGAGTACTTCTTCTTTGCCTTGATCAGCTCCAATAAAATTATCTATAATATTTTGTGCAGTTAACTCATTTAATTCTTTTGCAGATGTGTCTGGATGTTTAATCATCTGATAGGCTTTCGACTCTAAATAAGTAGCCATTCCTTCAATATTATCGTAGCCATCTTGGTCCTTATTCTTCTTGTTACTATTTAAATATAATTCATAAAAATATACCGCTTTTTGAATCTGCTCGATTTTCTCATCTTTCGTTTTGGAATTAATAGCATCCTTTAGATATTGGTACATTTCATTCCGGTAATATCTACTGTCGATATCTTCGGGATATGTTTCAGCTCTTGTACCAAGACCCTCCACAGAGCCTCCTGACTGTAGTAGAATATGAATCCCTTCATGGACAATAAACTTAAATACATTTTCATATGCTGCTTTCTCATCTTTGCCAGAAATCAAATCTGACGCAAATTCAAGGTTAAAGACATAGGTAGGGTGATCGTTGAATGTCGTAAGTTGGAATGGCATCACCAACAATTGAGTGTCCTTGATGGAATCCGTACTGTACTCAATCACTTCGTCTTTAGGCCCAATATCGGTTTTCTGGTTGTTAATTAAATAGGCCATTTTATTAGAAGGATTCAACAATAATATTTGCTTATCCTCATTATTGAACGATGGCCATAGCTTGCTTGCATCGTCTATCAAAATCTTTTTAATATCTTTTACTAATTGGGGCGTTATTTCTCTAATTATTTTACTATTTTCAATCGGGTTGCTGTCCATCGAATCTTCGTTCGACTTCTGAGATTCCTCAACCTTTTTGTTTTCAGGCTTTTCGGTTGTTTCCTGATTATTGTTGTTACATGCTGTTAATATGGTTATGATCAAAAGCATGAACACTAAACGTACTGTTTTTAACATAATTATCATCCTTTTTTTATAATTAATCTTGTTTAAGAAGTTGAATCGGATTTAACTTTGCTGCTTGGTTAGCAGGAATCATACATGCTAATACATTAATTAAGATGCCAAATCCTATAGTTAGCAGCACTGTAAATACATCTATATGTAACAGCTCGAAATGAATTTTAGCTTCTAGTGCACGATTCAAAATAACCTGAACCACAATGCCTAGCACTGTACCATTAATAGAAGCCATGCCTCCCAACAAAATTGCTTCTGAAAAGAAGATCCAGCGAACTTCTTTGTTTCTGCCGCCAATTGCTTTGAATAAACCGATTTCTTTTCTTCGCTCTAAAACACTGATATAAAGAATAATTCCTACCATAATAGAGGAGATCAATAGAATTAACATAGAAACCCCAGTAATAGCAAGCTGTATATTTTTAAATGTTTTAGTTAACTCTTTCAATACATTTTCAGGTGTTGTAATGGTATAGCTTTGTTTAAACTGGTTGACAACTGAATTGATTGAACTTTTATCATCCACATACACTTCATACTTGTTGGTCGTTATTTCTGAGTCTTTTCCGATAAATCTTGAACGTTTAACAACCTCTGTGTGGAAATCGTATGGAATATATGAATATTCTTTTCCGATAAAAGATTGTTCCGTAATGGCAGAAATTTTCAGCTTTTGCGTGTCCCATCTAGAGGGATAGCTCGTAATTTCATCCATGGACAGAAACTTAATAGTCATCTCTTTGCCGATTAAATCTTCCAGCTTGCCGCCTTCCTTTAGTAGTTTTTTGGCTGTGCTTTCTGACAAGGCAATTCCGGGTTCATCTTCTTTTGGAAGTTGGCCATACAATACCTTCGGCGAGGCGTAATCGTTTCTATTTTTTTCTTTATGCAAAGGCTTGACATCAAAGCTGATGATATCTTTTTTCTCAATTCTTGCCGATAGCTCGAATTCAGGCTGCACTAATTTGATATGCTCATTTTTCTTGAGTTCATAATAATCGGAACTAGTCATATAATCTTGTTCTTTTTTAAAATCTAATTTTTTACTGTCTATTACTTTATCAGATGAATACTGTATATAGTTGTCTATTCCACTCCCGAACGCAAGGGCAAGTAAAAATCCACATATCCCGATAGAGATGCCAATGGATACAAGAAAATAGCGCCACCTTTTTTCCTTAATTCTGTGATACGAAAGTCTAAATGCTGATTTTAGTTGAAAAGAACGTTTTCGGGATGGTTCTTCTGTTATCTCCATTTGAACAGAATCTTGTTTACTTTGTTTTCTGTCCTCGATGATCTCTCCGTCTTTAACTCGAACGATTCTTGAAGCTTGCTCAGCAACCGCCTCATCGTGGGTGACTACAACGACCAAGCGGCCTTGCTCAGAAATACTTTTCAATAAATCAATTATTTCTTGAGAAGTATGGGAATCTAAGGCACCTGTAGGTTCATCAGCCAAGATGATGTTTGGCGACTTGACCAACGCTCTTGCAATCGCAACTCTTTGCTGCTGTCCTCCTGACAATTCATTAGCCTTTTGGTGAATCGCTTTTTCCAGGCCTACTTCTTGAAGGGCTTGTACACATTTTTGGTGAGCTTCCTTTTTCTCATATGAGCTCATAGCCAAAGCCAATTCTACATTTTCCAATACTGTCAAGTGAGGCATCAGGTGAAAATGTTGAAACACAAATCCGACGTTATCTTTACGGTAATCAGAATACTGATGATCATTAAACGTTGACATAGGTGTTTCATTTATGTAGACCTCTCCCGAATCGGGCTTATCCAGTCCTCCAAGTGTGTTGAGAAGCGTGGATTTTCCAGAGCCCGAAGCTCCGACAATTGCAACGAACTCACCGTTATCTAACATTAAATTTACATTTTTCAATGCAGGTATTGGGGTTGATTTATCCGGATAATAGGTTTTACTAACATTTCTAATTTCTATCATAGAATCACTCCATCTCTTCTAGTTGCTATCTATTAAGATAATGGTTGGTTATGATGGCCTTATGAATACCTTATGACTTTTTTGTGACTATTGGAGACAAAAGTCAGACATGAACTTATTGTTGACTACAAAAGAAAGGGGGTTATCCCATAAATCATTGATCAATGACTTTTGGGATAACCCCTGAACTATTATTTATATTACGGTTGATAAACTTTTCCTTTTATCGTTACTTTAGAAGCTGAGATTAGAATTTCTTTATTTGCTTCAAAATAAGGATTTAAAATCTTGTCGATAGCAGCCCATTTTTCATTAGATTTATCATAGTCACCTTTTTTATCAAGAGCTAATGCTTCTTCATAAAGCTTTTTTAATTGTTTTTTATCATTTGCCTTGATTTCGAAATCAAAGTCAGATACGTAATCTTCAAAGCTAAGTGGCTTCATGTAAGGTTTAATCATTTCATCGAATTGACCCCAAAGTTTTTCAGATAATTGATCATTTTTATCTTTATCTGCTTTTTGAGCATCTTTATAAATCGCTTTTAGTTTTGGTAAAGCATCAGCTGGAATATCTAATTTCATATCTGAAATGTATTCTTCAAATGTTACTGGTGGATATAGCGCATCTAAATAAGGTTGAAGAATCTTTTGGAATTCATCAAATTTTTCTTGTGCTTTATCTTCTTTACCAGATTTCTCTAATTTTATCCACTGTTCATAAATTGCTTTCAGCTGTTTTTTATCCTGCTCTTTAATCACAATATTTTTTTCACTAAATCCATACTCTTTGATGAACTCTTCAAAAGATACAGGTACCCAGCTAGCTAAAAAATATGGCTTTGTGATTTTCTCCATTTCAAGATTGATTTTATCTACTTCTTCATATTTCTCTTCTTTTTCTAACTTCTTCATTTGATTAAACAGCTTTTCTAATTTAGCTAGATCTTCTTTTTTAATTTCTTTAGGTAAGTCTTTTTTATAGACGTCAAACGTGTAGAAGTCTGAATAATCTTGTACTAAGCTACCTTCTACAGAAATTTCCTGACCTTCAGCTAAATTCATTTTTGCTATTTGTTCATTTGAAAATTTTTGAATTCCGATATAGTAGTTTTTACCGTCTTTCCCTTTGATTGTCACGCTATCTCCGTTAATGCTTTTAACAGTTCCTTTAACTTGTTGCTCAGCTTTAACAGTTATTTCATTTGTTGGTTTTGCTGTTGTTGCATCAGCTTGATGTGGCGTGAAGACAGCCATTCCTATTGTTAGTGCTGATACAATCATCCAAGCTTGCTTAGTTGTTTTTTTCATAATTAATTCTCCTCATTTTTTAAGACTCATATTGCTTACACTTCATAAGATAATGGTTTGTTATGACGACCTTATGAATTCGATATGACTTTTTTATGACTATTGAAAAAGTTTACTGATGTATGCAAAAGCAAGCAAAACGATTTCTAGTATTTTCTTATCATGTTTACTACATAGACATTTCAAAGAAATTCTTAGATACTAACCAAATGATGATAAAATTGCAAAAAAAAGGCTCATCATCAAAAGTTGTGGATGACATTTGTTAAAACGTATGCCATAGGGGTTGATTGGAGTGGAGGCTGGGCGACTCCTAGGGGATTAGCGTCACAGATGAGACCCTGGAGCGAGCAACGCGAGTGAAGCGGCTCATCGGACGCCCCCTGGAAAGCGCCCAGTCGGAACGGAAATCAACCACACGTTTTGGTGAAGAGCAAAAAAAATAATTTAGTGCAACTTTTCCTATTGCTGAAACGAGGATAGGTTGAAAGGTGGGAAGAGATGGACATTGAACAGCTTTATTTACGCTATATAAACGATATCTATCGGTATTTATATTCCTTATGCAAAAATCCAACATTAGCGGAAGATTTAATGCAGGATACATTTTATAAAGCGCACATTACATTACTAACTAATACAATCCAAGACATTAAACCATGGTTATTTAAAGTAGCCTATTATACTCATATCGATTACATACGAAAAGAACACCGTGTTAATCTCACGAATAATCTTGAACAATCAACATTTATGACACCTGAAATCATTGCGGTCAATGAGGATTCCTTCCATTCGTTAATTTCTTTACTCGATCAGCTATCGCCGTATGAAAAGCAAGTAATTATGTTGTGTGATGTGCATGATTGTACTTATGAGCAGGCGGCAAATATTTTAGATTTAAAATTAAATACGCTCAAAAGTCATTTATTGCGTGGGCGAAAAAAAATGAGAGCTTTAATAGAAAAGGAGAGACAGCAATATGGATGATTATGAAAAATTAATAGCAAGCTCCAAAGCAGAAATTGCAAATGCAAATGATCAAAGTAAATATCAAAAAGTCATTAAAAAAACAATATTTACGTCGAAATGGAAGCTGATTTTTGCAACTTTAACGATGATATTATTAATTGTACCAACAAGCTTTATGATGACATTTATGTATTATGCTTTTGGTACAAGTTCTACAACATTAATGGATGTGACAAGTGAAACGCTTTATGTTACAGAGCCTAATACATCACTGGAAGAAATAGATTTTGATATGTCTTTTACGCCATTTTCAATGAAGCTTGCATTTGAGCAATATAAGCGTATCGGAGAGGAAGACTATAAAGCGAATACTTATGATTTACGTTTTTTCCTTGGTAGCTTATCTAAAAAAGAAGTGAACACATCTTTAGAAAGAGTAGCACCAAAACATCCAACAGAAACTAATCCTTGGTTAATACATCCTGACAACAGGAATTTGACGATGGATACTGGTCGAGAATGGAGGGTGCTTGACGGTTTACCAGATGAAACAGTTGTGGAAGCTTATATTTCATTTTTTGATCTTATGACAGTTAAAGAAGCAGAAAAGGCAATGCCTAATGTCGATGTTGTGTGGGCTGCTGTCGATACCGGTGTAGAAAAAACAAATTTAAGTAAAGATGGTGATGTTGTTTCACCAATTGGCTATCCTGTGCAACGTGATAATTCCACATGGTCACCATTTCGCGATGCAACGTCAAATGAAGAAGTGTTTATGGATATTTTAAAAAATATAGAGCAACACGAAGAGCTTGCGACAGAGATTTCTAGCGCCAAAAATTTAGCATTGCCAGAACGTATTGCTTATATTGAGGAAAATGGTGTGAAAACATATGGGGTTGTTGTGACAGGACCGAAAAAGGATGTCCTTGCATTAGAAAAAATGAATAATATTGTACGGTATTTAAAAGTAGGTGAGGTGAAATTATGGAACTGGTCACGTTAAAACGATTTGAAAAAGGATTTGTCACTGCCGGATGGCTTGGGATGATTGGTGGCTTATGTCTACTTTTATTACTTAATATATTGATAATAACGAATATTGATATAACGGATAATAACTTCTATTTGTTAGTTTATCTAACAGCTCCTTTTAATGTCATTGCTATATGTTCTAAAAAAAGTCGTTCATTAGGGCTTTGGGGATTAAGTATTTTATTATTCATCATGATATTTACAGTAACTATTTTCATTTTAGGATGGATGGTAATACCATTCCCTTAAAAACTGTGTTTCAAAATAAGTTTTATGAGTTGAAAAAACGTTAAAAGAGAAGGTAAAATCATTGGTTTACCAACATGTTCACCTTCTCTTTAAGTTTCAAACTTGCCATTTGTTTTAGCTATCACTTTCTGGAATGCTCATTTCTATACTGTTTTGGTGTAATACCTGTGAAATGGTTGCTTTTTTAGCATCTGATCGCGCTGGCTATATGACTGGATCAATTGTTCTAGTTGATGGTGGTTTAACTTTATAATATTTCATAATTTTTTCTAATTTTAAGTTAAGAAAAATCCCGATTAAGGTCACTTATAGGTGTCCATTATTCGGGATTTTGGCTCTTCACCAAAACGTGTGGTTGATTTCCGTTCCGACTGGGCGCTTTGTTGCTGCCGCTACGTTAGCACTTCGCTTTCGCACAGAGCAAAGCTTCCAGGGGGCGTCCGATGAGCCGCTTCACTCGCAATGCTCGCTCCAGGGTCTCATCTGTGACGCTAATCCCCTAGGAGTCGCCCAGTCTCCACTCCAATCAACCATTATACAGTGCATATATTTTTAAAAATGTCATCCACAACTTATGGTGATGAGCCGGGATTTTATTTATTTTTACTTATTTTTCAAAAGCTCTATTGATGATTATAGTTCTTTATAATGTGAATTTTTTTAGCTCTACAGTCAATGTATTTGTCATTTCTTGAAGTTCAGATACCTTTTCACTAATTTTCTGGAATGATAGTAGTTGCTCTTGAGAGGAAGCAGATATTTCTTCTGTTCCTGCTGCTGTTTCTTCGGTGATAGCTGAAATGTTTTCAATGGCATTGTTTATTTGCTTACTTGTTTCGCTTGTCTGTTCCATATCTTTAGCAAGGTGTTGTAATTGATCATTAATGTTTAAAACATGTGTAGCAATCGCCTCAAATGACTTTTCTGTATCGGTCATCGAATGTGATTGTTCATTAGAAAGCTGATGTCCACGCTCTGCAGTAGTATGAATGAGCGTAATGCCATCTTGTATATGTGTAGCCATAGAAGTGATTAAACTAGTTGCTTTTTCAGTTTCATTGGAAAGTTTTTTGACTTCCTCTGCCACTATTGCAAATCCTTTTCCAGCTTCTCCAGCACGTGCTGCTTCGATTGCCGCATTCAATGCTAGCAGATTGGTTTGATCGGCAATAGCGTGAACGGCTTTAGCTGCGCTCTGAATTTCTGTTGTAAATTGAGAGAATTGAGTAACAGCATCTTTAATATCCAACGATGTGGATGTAATATCCTTCGCGATGGAGGATTGCTTTTCTAATGAACTACGGCCATTTTGAACAGCAGCAAGTGCCTGTTTACCGTTTATTGCTGATTGATTGCTAGTCTGCTGAACAATAGTAAATTGATCTGTCATAGTATTCATAAGGATAGCTGTTGACTGGATATCTTCTGAGATAGTTAAGCTTCCTTTTGCCAGTTCGTCCGTTGATGCGGCAATTTGTTTATTGCCTGCATTAACGGTTTCAATATAGCTTGTGACATCTTGTGTAAATAGATTGACATTTTTACCTACATCGTCAATGGATTGTACGGTGCTTTTTAAACTATCAATCATTTTGGAAAAGTTCTCCGTTAATTGATCGACTTCATTTCGACTATCTTTCTTATAAGATAGGGAAGAGGTATCTATCGTCAAATTCCCTGCAGCCACCAATTGTGCACAATCCACGATATGATTAATCGGATTTGTAATTCTTTTCGTTGCGACATAAGAAAAAATGATGGTAGCAATAATTAGAAGGATACTTCCTATTATTGTTGTTGTGGTAATAAAAGTAATTTTCTGTTTTGTCAAATCATTCATTTCTTTATACCATTCATTTGTTTCTTTTTTCAGTAAGTACATATCGTTTAAAATACCGGATATTCTTATTGCTTGTTTTTTAATCTCTGGACGGTTGTTAGCATTAAAACCCGTTTCGGTAGCTTTTTTCAGTTCTATGTATTTATCATCGATTTTCTTGATGATTGCCTTATGCTCAGGAATCTTTGAAACAGAGGAAAGTGCATCTAAATTTGCGTCTGTTTCTTTCAAATTTTCAAGAGCTTCATTTTTATTTGCCTCACTGTCTAAATAAGTGTAATTGTTTAATGATTGGCTCGTTACAACTAAACTTTGCTCAAGCTCCTTCACTGCAAGTAAAAGTTCCGTATCATCTTGTGCAGTTGTTTGAATAGTAGCTGTTTGAACGATTATAAAGCCAATCATAGCCATTGCAAGCACAATTGGAATAAGTATGTTCATAAATAATCTTTTTCGTAATGTCACTGGCTGTTCCCCTTTTCTGCGGTAACTTTTATTTTACCTGAGACAATATCTTTTTTAGCTTGTTCAATGGCAGCCTGTTGTTCAGATGTTAGTTTGATAATACGGATATCTGCAAGTCCGACTCCATTATCAGCTAGACCGAATGAAAATGATTTTTCGGAAATTTGTCCTTCTTCAACTAGTGTTTTACACATGTTAAAAACAGCTTGGTCGACATTTTTTAACATGGATGTTACGACTGTTTTTTCTGCAATGTAAAATTGATCAGTATCAACTCCCGCTGCATATATACCCATTTCTTCAGCTTTCTTTATGGCGCCGAAGCCTGTGAATCCCGCTGCATGATAAATAAAATCGACGCCATTCTTTATGTAACGTTCTGCGATTGCAGCACCAGCCTCGGTATCATCAAATGTGCCGGCATACTCACTAACAATTTCGATATTTGGATTAAAATATCGAGCTCCCTCAATAAAGCCGTTTTCAAAATGATGGATAACCGGAGCATTTGCACCACCAATAAATCCTATTTTTCCAGTTTTACTCGTCATCGCCGCAACCATTCCGAGTAAAAAGCTTCCTTCCTGCTCTTTAAAGGTTATTGAAATGATATTCTCAACGTCTGATTGCGCATCAATAAGGATGAATTGCTGATCTGGATGTTGTTTTGCTGTCTTTTCCAGCGCCTCCTGTACGGAGAAGCCAAGCCCGATAATGACGTTATAATTTTCAGAGACAAGTTCTTCAAGTTTCTCTTCGTAATTGCCATCTGGAGCTTCTTTATAATCAAACAAAATACCTAGCTCATCACGTGCTTTTTCAAGCCCTTTAAATGCTGAGTCATTAAACGACTCATCACCAAGACCTGCATCTGAAAGCAAGATACCAATTTTGTAATCTTCTTTGGCTTTTTCAGTCGGAGCCGTTGAACAGCCTGTTATTAATAAAACTATCAAACAAAGGCTAATCATTATTTTTTTCAATAGTAGTACCTCCAGTTATATGTAATATATATAGGTTAAAAGTTGTTTATTTAGTCTAATGTCAGACGATGAAAGTTATATTAATACCCTTTAAATGTTATCAGTTTTTTTACAATTTACTACAGGAAAATGGTTTCAAATCATCCTCTATATTTTTTAATTACTGAGCATTTAGTATGTTATACAATGCGTTTTTACTGCAACTACAGTGAAAAAAAAGGGGTTATATTACGAAATAAGGACTAATGCATATTAAAATTGCACCTTTTCTATGGAAAATTAAAAAGCCTCGCAAACATTCAAAGAGTTTTCGAGGCTCGAATTAAACAGCACTAAATAATAATGATACTAACAATGCCAAGCGTTAATAGTAGACTTTTAGATATTTGAAAGTTAGAGTATGATTTTAATAACCTTTATCAGGCGTGTTGATTAGGAAAAAATAGGTTTATTATTGAGCGATAGTGTATAAAAATGGTTAATCAACACACCTGAACCTTTATAAAATTTGAATATGGTAGCCAAGGATTCGAATTGATAGAGTTTTAAGGCTAGATTTTGTATAAAATATTGCGTACTATGATATTTGTTTCTTTTTTAATTTTCTAATTTGTAAAAGGGTTGAACCAATTGTTAAACTTACTAAACTAATTGTACACTTAACATTAAAGTTTATAAAAGGTAATATATCCACTAGAAAGACTACTTCCAAAAACCCTGATAAAAGAAATACAGCAGCTATTAATTAAAATAGGTATCCTACTAAGATTAAAACCAACTTTCTAGCACAACCTCTCTCTTTATATTTTATTATTTCAATTTACAGTTGTTGTATTTTCCATAGTCATCTTCTCAGGCACATACATTACCTCAATCAAAAAACCGACAAATTTTAGTTCTACAACAAAACATATAATTAATGTGCCGTATTGTAAAGAATCCTCAAGATAATGGGCACTATCTTTAGATTCACCTTATCCCCCCTAGGGTAAGTCTTTTTTGTGGCAATCAATAATTTTGACAAATTAAAGAAGTTGATAAATCGAATCGAAACTATCTTCTGAGAGGTATATATAAATCACTTGAGTATTTTTGATACAGTAACTCTAGTGTTTTTAATATATCCTACAACTGTATACATTGCTTTTTAAATAATCCGATAATTTTGACTATTCTTCTAGGAATATTTAATCTAAAATAATTTTTGCAGATAGAAAGCCTAAAAGAAGGATTAAATAGGCTTGTAAGTTTCTGTAATGAAAGGATGTTAGAGATTGAAAATCCTGTATAAGGATATTTTAGATGAGAAAAATTTTACTTTTTTGTTGTTAGGGAGGCTTTTTAAAAGAAGTTCTTTAATATTATTTAGTTTGGAGCTCATTTGGCTAACGATGGAATTGACGAATAGCTCACCTCTCTATTTATCTTTAATGGTAATGGCTGAAACTTTGCCCTTTATATTTTTAGGGATTTATGGTGGAGTAAAAGCTGATAAATGGAACAAAAAGAAAATCATGGTCATTTGTGATCTTCTCATAGCAATCTTAATTCTTAGTATTCCAGTTATGTTCTTTTTAGGTTTTCTAAATTATTTCATATTGATGTGTATTGCAGTGTTAATAAGTATTTTAAATTGTTTTTCAGAACCAAGTTTTCGAGCTCTGTTACCAGAATTAGTTACAAATAATAAATTACAAAGAAGTAATGCTCTCTTGGATTCAATTCAACGTGGTGCTAGTATTATTATTCCTGCCTCAGTAGGGATAGTTGTTAAAGTTACCGATCAAATTCATATTTTAACTCTCGCATTCATTTTAATAAGTATTTCTGGTGTATTTCATTTGCTAATTAACTATAAAGTTACTCATTTGAATACTAATGATAGCGAACAAGGAACAATAGCCGAAATAAAATTGACTGTAGCTTATTTAAAATCACATAGAAATATTCTCTTTATTATATTTGTTCAAGGTATAAGTATACTGATAAATACAGGATTGTGGCGTGTGGGATTACCTATTTATCTTGATACTAATTTAGGAAAAGATATTTCAACTTTTGGAATTATTACAGGCCTACTTGGTGCTGCAGCATTCTCTACTTCTATTATTCTTGGTACACTGAAAAAACTTAATCCAATAGTAATTTTTAAAATAGGAATCATCCTATGGGGGAGTGGATTATTATTAATCGGTCTATCACCATCTATTTTTGTTATCTATATAGCAACAATTATTATTGGAATAGGTCAGGCAAGTGAAGGACTTGGAAGGATTATAATAATCCAAGAGCAAGTTCCCGGCAATATGTTAGGTAAAGTGTTCAGTATATCATCATCTATTAATTATACAAGTGACACATTATCGTTAGGGGTTATTAGTAGTATTTTGGCTATTTTCACTACATCCAGTGTCTTTTTGGGCGGAGGAGGAATTATTTTAATCATTGGTTTAATGGGATTTATGTTCTTTAAGAAAGAGAAATGAAATAACAGGCGTATTGATTAGGAAAAAATAGGTTTATATAGAGCGATAAAAGGATTTTTTGATGCTATTTTTGCTAATATATTTCCATTTCAACTGATTGTAGCGTAGGGTTACTCAAGTGCTCCTGTCGCTTTGCTTTCGCCGCAGAACAAAGCTGCTTCCTACGGGAAAGTGAATAGCATGTAGCGGAAATCAGAGCCTTCAAATTTTATTAGGATAGAAAAAATGGTTAATCAACACGCCTGATGAAATACTAAAAAAGAAAATTTGAGTAAAGGGATTATACTTCCTATTAGGTAGACAGATGAAAAAATAAAATCTGTTTATTTTAGGCTCATCACCAAAAGTTGTGGATGAAATTTGTTAAGACGTATGAACTGTATATAAGTTGACCTTCGTTCCGACTGGGCGACTCCTTGGGGATCAGCGTAACAGATGAGACCCTGCAGCGAAGCGAAGCGGCTCATCGGGCGCCCCCAGGAAGCTTTGCTCTGTGCGAAAGCGTAGCGTCAGCAACAACAAATGTTTTATCTGTGCGAAAGCGAAGCGACAGCAACAACAAATGTTTTATCTGTGCGAAAGCGAAGCGACAGCAACAAAGCGCCCAGTCGGAACGGAAATCAACCACACGTTATGGTGATGAGCCTTATTTTATGGGGATTTGTAAATATTCAGCAGTTGGATGACTATTGAATTATGTCATATGAGGGATACATTTTTAATTGTTTGGCTAAATCATAAATTGCTGTTTTTACAAATGAATCCATTTGACTTTCTAGACGAGATTTAGAGTAAATAAGTTGAATCTTTCTATTAAGTGTCATATCGTGTAAGTCCTTTTTGATCAAAAGTCCTGATTTTAACTCGTCTTCGATTAGAGCAACTGACAAAAAGGCAATTGTTTTTCCGAAAGTAAGCATCTTCTTAATAGTACTAACAGAATCTAGCTCGATCGTATAAATGGATGGATGAAATGGGTCCATCCATTTTTCTATAAAATGATTCGTTGAACTAGAGGATGTATGCAATAATACTTTGTTTTTTAGGACGTCTCCTTTTGAGATGTCCTTTTTTGCTGCAAGCTCATGGGTAGGGCTTAATGCCAATACAAGTTCGTCTTCACCAATTGTTTCGTAGACAAGGGACGAATTTTCTTGTTTTGTTTCCATAATTAGCCCGAAATCTAATTCTTGAAGAGCTACCTTTTGTTCAATTTCGGGTGCTGTTTTTACTTCAAGAGATATACGAATGTCTGGGTAAGCTGTTGAAACGAGATGAATAATATCCGGCATAAAAATATGTGCAGGTAGCCCGCTTGCTCCAAGTCGAATAGAGCCGATATTGCCTGCTAAAAGATTTTCAAAAAAGCGGTTCATGTCTTTTTGTAGTTGTACAATTTGGCGAGCGTAATGATAGAGTCCTTCTCCCGCTTCTGTTAAACGGTATCCACCTGCATTTGTCCGAAATAAACGGATGCCATATTCCTCTTCAATTGAGCGAATATGAAAGGATACTGTCGGTGCTGTTAGACCAAGCTCTTTGGCAACAGGAGCTAATTTTTTTAATTCTACAAGTAGGCAAAATGCCTGTAATTTCATATTATTCATTTTATCCTCCTAAAGTAAATTAGAAAAAATCTTGCATTTGCTTTAGTTTATTAGATTTTTTTTAACGAGTTATTAATAGTGTATTAATATTTTCTAAATATCTGGAATTTATAGTTGTAATTAACAGGGAGGATATTATGAAAATCTCATTAACGAATATCGAGAAAAAATATGGACAGGCTCAAGCGCTATGGCCCATCAATATTGAGTTGGATAGCAAATTCATTACAATCTTAGGACAATCAGGCTGTGGAAAGACAACGTTATTAAAAATATTAGCAGGTCTTGAACAACCGACAAATGGAGAAATTAGTTTTGATGAAACAATTATTTATTCATCCAAACTCCGTAAAAATGTAAAACCAAATAAGCGAAATATGACAATGGTTTTTCAAGATTTTGCATTATGGCCTCATATGACTATTTTCCAAAACATTGCTTTTGGCTTGAAGGGAATTGTTCCAAAGTCAGAAATTCCGGCACGAGTAGAGCATGTTATGCGATTGGTGAAAATGGAAGGATTTGAAAAACGTAAGCCGGGTGAGTTATCTGGAGGACAGCAGCAACGGGTAGCGCTTGCGAGGGCACTTGCGACAAATCCAAAGCTTATTTTGTTTGATGAACCTTTATCGGCGCTCGATGCAGTACTAAGAGAAAAAATGCAAGATGAAATCATGCATATTATTCATGAGTTAGATTGCCAGGCAATTTTTGTCACACATGATCAAACAGAGGCTATGGCAATGTCAGATCAAATTATCGTGATGGAGGCAGGAAGAATTGCACAAGTAGGAACGCCAGAAGAAATATATCACGCCCCAGCAACACCGTATGTAGCAGATTTTATCGGCAAAGTGAACTGGTTTGATAAAGGTAATTATATTGTGCGACCTGAAGGAGTTTCCAGAGTAGCACGCCCAGGAACAATTGCGAAACAAGCGATGATTGTGAAAAGTACCTTTGTTGGTGATCGATATTTAGTACAGGCACAGGTAGATGGGAAGCATTGGAGTTTTTACGAGGCAGAGCCTATAGAACATGGTAAGCAGCTTGAGGTTTTTATTGATGAAAAACAAATATATCAATTGGAGGGTTTACATTGAAAAAACGAAGTATAAAACTATTTGCTACAGCTGGGATTCTTTTAACATTAGCGTTAGCGGGCTGTGGAAATAAAACAGTAGAGAGCGATAAAGAATCAAGTGTAAAGCCGAAAGAAGAACAAACTTTAACGGTATATTCTGCTGGTCCAGATGGTTTAGCAGCGAATATTCAACAAGCATTTGAAGAGAAAACAGGAATAAAAGTAGAGATGTTCCAAGGGACAACAGGTAAAATATTATCGCGTTTAGAAGCAGAGAAAAATAACCCTGTAGCAGACGTTGTCGTACTAGCCTCTGTCGCTTCAATGGATGGCTTAAAGGAAACAGATCAGCTTCAAAGCTATAAAGACGCTGCAAATGCAAAGAAAATCAATAGCGATTGGTCAGATGCAGAAGGTTATTACTATGGTTATAGTGCTTCAGCTTTAGGAATTGCTTATAATACAAAAAATACACAACAGGCTCCGGAAGAATGGACAGATTTAGGAAAAGCCGAATGGGAAAATAAAATTAATATACCAGATCCAAGTATGTCAGGCTCTGCTGTAGATTTCCTATACGGATATACAGAAGCGGAAAAAACAGCTTGGACTACGATGGAGAAGTGGAAAGAAAATGGTTTACAGGTGAATGGTGCTAATAAGGAAGCGTTAGATGCTGTTATTACTGGTGATAAAAATGCCACAATTTCAGGGGTAGATTACATGGCCTATAAAGCAAAAGCTGATGGAGAGCCAGTAGAAATTGTTTATCCAAAAAGCGGGACAGTTGTCAGCCCACGAGCTGTTGGTATTTTGAAGGATGCAAAAAATGTAGAGAGTGCAAAAGCGTACGTTGATTTTTTACTGTCAGATGAAGGGCAAAAGCTTGTCGCAGACGCTTACTTACTACCAGGCAACAAAGATATACCTGTAAAGGATCGAGCAGCTTTGGATGAAATTCCTCAGCTAAACGTGAACTGGGAGGGTGCAGAAGCGAAGCAACTTGAAGTATTAACTAAATTCAATGATATTTTTCGTTAAGTAGTTTTGGGAGGTTTTTTTAGCCTCCTTTAAGTTTCTCTAGGGGAGGATTGAACTATCAATGATTATGGAAGGCAGACGAACTTTTGGATTGTTACTGACACTTGTCATCACGTTTGCTATCGCACCGTTAATTGCCATTGTGTTCTATACATTTATGAAAGAAGGGCAATTAGATGTTTCACAAATTAATAGAATGTTTGCCAATGAGAGAGTGTGGCAAACGCTTGGAAACTCTATCCTATTAGGAGTTTTAGTTATTATAGGGACAACAATTATAGCATTCCCCATGGCGTTAATAAGAACGAAAACAAGCTTGTATAAATATAATTGGCTAGATATTGTTCTAACGATTCCGTTTATGACTCCACCGTATATTGGCTCGATGGGCTGGATATTGTTTATGCAAAATAATGGATTTCTCCAACAGCTATTTCCAAGTGCTTCTTGGATGACTGAAGCGTTCTTCTCTTTATCTGGAATGGTCATGATTATGAGCCTGCATCTTTTTCCTTTTTTATATTTAATGCTAAAAAATACGTTATTAAGAATCAATGGCTCCTTTCTTGATGCTGCACTCATTTTTGGACGAAGTCCTTGGAGAAATTGGATGAAGATAGTTTTGCCTTTATTGGTTTCTAGCTACGTTCTAGGAAGTTTGCTAATTTTCATCAAAACATTAGCTGAATTTGGAACACCTGCAACATTTGGTAGTCGAATTGGTTTTCAAGTATTTACGACTGAAATCCACTCTTACCTATCTAGATGGCCAGTAGACATAAGTATGGCGACCACGCTGTCATTATTTTTACTGTCAGTTTGTCTCGTCATCTGGTATTTTCAAAATCTTATTGGACGCAAATATACATATAGCGTGCTTTCTGGAAAAACACCAGCTATTCGTGAAATCAAAGATAAGTGGTATGTCAAGCTCAGTTCATGGCTTTTGGTGGGGATCATCATTTTGCTATCAATCGGTATTCCTTATTTTTCGATTATCGTGACATCTTTGCAGAAAGTTAGGGGAGATGGTTTGCAAGCAGGGAATTTTAGTTTTGCCTCCTACCAGGAAGTGTTTACAAGTGGAAGTGCTGGATTGTCAGCATTTTTAAATAGTGTTGTTTTCTCCATAATCACAGCTGTCGTTACGGCGATTATTGGTTTGTTCATTGCCTTATACATTAAAAAAGGAGAAACGAAAAAGCAGCAAGTATTAGATTTCTTTAGTTTAATGCCTAACATTATTCCTGGAATTGTTTTTGTTGTTGGGTTAATTATGTTTTGGAATGCACCGTGGCTACCAGCGACCATTTATAATACGAAGACAATGGTTGTGGTCACGTATTGTGTACTTTTTTTACCGTATTCTGTGCAATATATAAAGTCCTCTTTATCACAATTAGATTCTTCGATATTCCAATCAGCAGCTATTTTTGGGAGAAGTAGTTGGGTTGTTTATCGACAAATCATCATGCCATTATTAATGAAGGGAATTCTAGCTGGGATGACGATGACGTTTATTATTTCAATGCGTGAGCTTGTCGCTGGATTACTTATTTTGCCCCCTTCAGTAGAGACTGGCGCAACATTTATTTACAGTCAATTTGAGCAAGGAAATGTCGGGGAAGGAATGGCTGTAGCAGTAATAACAGTCATCATGACCGTTATTTTCATGTTGCTGTTTGCCTGGCTACAAAAAAGGGGAGGGCATGCGGATGCTTAATATAGAGATTTTAGGTGGGGTCGGTGAGTATGGCCGTAACTGCTTTTTCATTGAAAATAATGGACATGCTATTTTACTCGATTGCGGAGTGATGAATAATCGACAGAAATCTCCTCCGAATTTAACACAAGCTCATGTGGCAAAGCTTGATGCAGTGTTTATTTCCCATTCACATATAGATCATGTAGGTGCTCTTCCTTTGCTTGAGACATTGGGATACAGAGGGCCGATCATTATGAGTAAAATGACTGCGCAGCAATTAAAACAGCCATGCCAACATACAAGAACCTTTCAACCAGAATCTATTGGAAAGTGGTTAGTTGTTAGTAACTGTCTTGCCTTTCAATGGGGCTACAGTGGACATTTAATAGGAAGTGTTTGGTATAAAATCCGGTTTTTTGAGGAGGTGATTTTTTACTCTGGCGACTATGTGGTGGATTCCTTTTTGTTGAAAGCAGAGCTGCCGATAGAGGACTGGACTGTATATGATGTAGCTATTATTGATAGCGGTCATGTGGAGAAGCGCATCAATAATTTAGAAGTATTGCAGCAAGTGTCAGAATTTATTCATGCAAATCCAAGCTGCCCAATTATTTTCCCGTCTTCTTTTTCAGGAAAAACAGCAGATGTTGCTATCTATCTTTTTCAGCATACGACAAGGGCGATACGTATTGATCATGAATTGTTGTCTTTATTTGATAATTATTATGAGGCACCTGAAAATTTATTGTCTACCAATACAATGTTGCAACCGTTTAAACTAGAATGTTTGGCAAAGATAACAGAAAGTGAAAACACCATTTATTTTATGCCTGAGCGTGATGAAGCGAAATTAGTGGAGCTACTTCATAAAAACCCAACAGCTATAGTGATCTTTACGGGATATTGGCATAAAGGCAACTATAGAATTCAATTATCCAAAAATCAACATAAGGAATTTTTTTATAAAACGCATCCAGATTATCATGATATCATCGCACTTTCTAAGAAAATAAATGCACATAAAACTATCTATTTTCACAGTTCATTAACGAATAGGGAAACGACTTTCTTGCAATTACTAAAGGAGGAGATCATATGAAGAAATTTTTCGTAACTTTTTGTTTAATAGGCATTGTACTTGTTAGCGCTATTAGCTTTGATTCCACACAAGCGAAAGCAGCAATTGAGCCAGAGCATGAAATTAAATTCAATATTAAATCTGAACTTTTTGCTGAATCAGATATTTTAAATGTTTTTCAAGCTACAAAAAAAGATGAGGTAAAGGTTTATTTCTTTGATACTCCAAATAAAGATTTTTTAAATGAGGATTATATCCACCGTTTGCGTGTCTACAATGGGAGCAATAAAATGGATATTACCTATAAAAAGAGATTTTTAAATACACCTTTAGATGAAGCGATCGCAATAACAGAAAGTCATGGTTTTACGGGAGCAGAGTCCAACTATAAATTTGAAATGGATATTAAGGGTGGTAATCGGACATTCACGATAAGTCGTAAGGAATCATTAAAGACTACATCTAAAGTTTCCTATGATACAGTCGATGCAAACGCTGCGAAAAAATTAATTTTAGACAATGTTCCGAAGAAAATTTTAAATTGGCATTCTGAAGCATGGTATCAAAATACATTATCTCTAGCTGTAGTTTATGGTCCTGCAAAGGCAACAACATATAAAGGAAGCTTTGCGGGCTATGAGGCAGATATTGAAGTTTGGCAATATCAAGGCGAGACGATGGTAGAGCTATCAACGAAAGAGGAAGATGCATTAAAGGCTGCTGTTATAGAAAAAGAATGGCATGATCAATTAGAATCTGCAGGTTATTTAAGCGTTGATCAACGTGGAAAAACGGCATTTGTAATGGATATGTAATTTAAATTAATTCGCGACACTTCTAGGAATAGCGAGCAAGCTGTGGTGCTTGTCACTCGTTTGAAGAAGTGGAGCGAATTTTTTTCTTTTTGGTGTGAAGTAGAATTGAAGGTAAATAAAAACAAAGAAAAATTTGTTCTAACTTTTTCAATTTAGCTTACACTTACTATAGGACGAACTTTGTGTTGAACAGAGGAGGAAATAACATAGCGAAAAAGATGGGAATTGTCGCGCTACTTTTATTCGGTGTTTATGTGCTTTGTATGTATTGGTATATATTCCATAGCGACGGTGGTGCAATACCACGAGCGTTGCAAGGAACAGCTGCAGATCCAGTGATGTTTATGTCTGAAAAAGAACTATATTTAAGTGGTGAATATTCTAAAATACGGAACTTTCTATTCTTTGTTGCTACACCTTTGGAATGGTTAATTTATTTCATGATATTAATTATGGGTGTATCACGTTATTTCGAAAAGGTAGCGACGTCACAAACTAAATGGAAGCTGCTACAAAATGCAAGTTACTTATTCTTATTATCACTTTTATTATATGTTGTACTATTTCCACTCGATTATTATCGTTACAATTTAAGCAAAATTTATGGCATTAGTACACAAGGATTTTCGTCCTGGATGCGAGATGGCCTTATCGATTTTTGGGTTAACTTTGCCATGAGCTTTATTATTGTGTCTGTCATTTATTGGCTCATCAAAAAAAGTGCCAAAAGATGGTGGCTATATGCTTGGTTCTTAACGATTCCATTTACAATATTTGTGATGTTCATTCAACCTGTTGTTATTGATCCTTTATACAATGATTTTTATCCGTTAAAAAATAAGGAGCTAGAGGCGAAAATCCTGTCTATTGCTGCACAGGCAAATATACCAGCAGAGCATGTATATGAAGTCAATATGGCAGAAAAAACAAATGCCTTAAATGCCTATGTAACGGGTATTGGCAGTAATTCGAGAATTGTCCTATGGGATACAACCTTAAATCGTTTAACAGATAATGAAATATTATTTATTATGGCACATGAAATGGGACATTACGTTGAGAAGCATATTTATTTTGGTATTGCAGGGTACCTTTTGTTGTCATTGCTAGGATTATGGCTAACAGCAAAATGTATGAGGTGGTTGGTTAGACGTTACGGACAGGTATTAAAAATTAAAAAAATCAGTGATATAAGTTCTTACCCATTATTTTTACTGATAACATCTGTTTTATTATTTGCTTCAAGTCCTCTGTCCAATTATATTTCAAGGTATCAAGAAACGAGAGCCGATCAATATGCGATTTCACTTACAGGTGATCGAGAGTCGGCAGTTACTGCATTCCAGAAGCTGACGATATCTGGTTTAAGTGAGGTAAATCCAAAGTTACTTGTAAAATGGTTCCGTTATACACATCCACCAATGCTTGATCGTATTAATAAGGTAGCGGAGAAAGAAGGAGAGAAAAAAGTGGAGCCTTTAAAAGAAGTGCCAATAAAAGAGGAGCAGAAAAAAGAACATCAGAAAAAATAATAACGAAGTCTTTAATAGAAAAAGTGCAATACTAGGTTTTGTGAACAAATAGGTTGGGTATTATAAAATCAAAACTCATTTTTCGTTTCAATGTTAGGGGAATTGTTATGCGTAATATTGTCGTTATTACACTTTCATCGGTATTAATCGCCTTTGCTTACAATTTTTTGTTAATTCCACATGAGATTTTAAGTGGTGGTTTAAGTGGGATTGCCATTATGCTAGGGATTATCACACCAGTGAATACAGGGATTTTAAATTTACTTTTGAATTTACCATTGCTTATTATAGGGGTCATGAAGCTAGGAAAGCGGTTCATTGGATACACTATACTTTCGGTCGTCGTACTATCCGTAAGCTTGTATATTATTCCTGTTTATAAAGCTACACAAGAACCGATTCTTGCCTCTTTATTTGGCGGAGTTATTGTAGGATTGGGGACGGGTATAATTTTTCGTGCATCCGGTTCCTCTGGAGGTTTTGATATTATAGCGATGCTACTAAGTCGCAAACGGGATTTTCCGCTCGGTACATTAATCTCCGTAATGAATGGGATTGTTGTAACTATTTCCGGATTCGTTTTTAGCTGGGACGCTGCATTACTAACACTCGTATCGATTTATGCTACAGGGAAGGTTGTTGACACCATTCATACGAGTCATATTAAATTGACGCTAATGATTATTACGAGCAAGGGCGAGGAAGTGAGGCAGCTGCTACTATCTAAGCTTTATAGAGGTGTCACTATTGTGGATGCGAAGGGTGCTTATTCAGGCGAAGGACGTAAAGTTTTAATAACCGTCATTACGCGCTATCAGCTTGCCGAAGTTAAAAGCATGATAAAGGAAGCGGATGAAAAAGCCTTTGTTAATATATTACAAACAGTAGAAGTCATTGGCATGTTTGATAGAGGCTTAAAGTAAGCGATATCGGGGGAGAAATGCCCCCGATATAACGCTTGAGCAAATATCGTGTTGCTGCCGCTACGCTTTCGCACAGAAAACATTTTGTTGCAGCCGCTTTGCTTTCGCTAAGAAAACGCCTATCAGAGGGAAATCAATCTAAAAATAAATAGTTATTCCCTTCTACACACGTTATTGGTTATAATAAATATAATCGAACGTGTGTTTTTATATTGTTGGAGGGGATAAAAATGGACAAAGAAACAATTCATTCGTATTGCTTAAAGCTTCATGGTACAACACATGATTACAAAGTAGAATGGGCAGCGGATCGCTATCATATTGGGGGAAAAATGTATGGGATGATGGGCGGAGATGCAACTGGAAGACCGGTACTTACATTGAAATGTGAACCTAATCGAGCTGAGGAGTTAAGAGAAGCTTATGAAGGTATTATTCCAGGTTATTATATGAATAAAACACATTGGAATTCAATCTATATGGATGCAGAGGATGTACCGATCGATTTAGTTGAAAATCTAATCAAACATTCGTATGAGTTAGTTTTCGGAAAGCTAACAAAAAAAGCTCAGCAAGAGATTAATTTAAAAAGATAGATAAATTAAAGGACATTACATATTAGTCATATAAAATATGTAATGTCCTTTCTTATTCAACGAACGCCCCTTTTAGTTGAACAAGGAAGTTATTTTAAAAGATATTCTTCTAATAATGCTCTTAAATTAAATCTATTCTTGTATTCTAATTATCTTCGTATATATTTTTCTATTATTTATTTATTAGTTTCTTTGCTGTAGTAAAAATACTGCTAGACCAATTAAGATGAGTGCGATTCCTATACCTTGTTGTAAAGAAATGACCTCATCCAAAATGAAATAAGCGAGTATACAAGTTCCAATCGTCTCTCCTAGTATACTCATTGAAATAACTGAGGTACTTAGCCATTTCAACAACCAATTAAAAATCGTTTGTCCTAATATCGTTGCAATAAATGCTAATCCAATAAAGGACAACCAGGTTTGTGTGGAATAATTAACGAAAGAAATTTGCTGACTGAAAACAAAAATACTTAAAAATAGTGCACTACTGGTATAACCGATAATTGAATAAGGGATAAGAGATAGCTTTTTACGAATATACTGGCCAATGAAGAAGTAGGCCGTAATAACACCTGCTGCAATAAAAGCAAGTATATCGCCAAATAATGCCTGTCCACTAATTTGAAAATCTTGCCATCCAATGACAATACTTCCGGTAATCGCTACGAGACAGCCCATAATAGCACCTTTACTGAAGCGCTCTTTGAATAGAAAATAACCGCCCACCATTGAAAAAAGTGGCTGTAATGTGACGATGACAGTCGAACTTGCTACTGATGTGTAATTTAATGATTCAAACCACAATAAATAATGTGCTGCCAGAAATAAACCTGAGAGTAATCCAAGTCCCCATTGTTTTTTTGACAACGAACCTAATTCTTTACGGTTCTTTTTATTTACTAATAAAAATGGCAAAAGCATTACTGCTGCAAAAAGCATCCGATAAAATGCTGTAATTGTCGCAGGTGCATCTGCTAATTTCACAAAAATTGCTGAAGTAGACAATGCAATTACGCCCAAAAATAAGGTAGTGTAAGAAATAAGCGGTGATTTCAATACTGTTCCCCCTTGATGTTTGTTTACTATAATAAAATTAATATATTATAATGTACAAATGTAAGTATAAAATATTTATGTTATTGAAAAAAGCATTATTTCTCTATGTTTAGTATGTCAGCACAAAAGGCATCAAACATACATTATTTTAAAGGGGTATTTGCTATGAAAAATCATCGCTTAGGACAAACAGTATTAAACTATCGTAAGAAAAATGGTATGACAATTCGTGAGTTTGCTGAATATGCAGGAATTAGTACATCACTTATTAGCCAAATTGAAAGAGGACAAGGGAATCCGTCGTTAAGTGTACTAGAGTTAATTGCACAAGCACTAAACGTGCCACTTTTTACTCTGTTTGTTAATGAAATTGATACAGATTCCCTCATTTCCAGAAAGCAAGATCGAAAGAAAGTATATCGTGAAAATAGTGACCATATTGTCTATGATGTATTAACACCAGACTTTATGAAGGCGCATATTGAACTCTTAATGATGGATTTGAATGCACATACTACTACTACAGAGAGTCATTACTCACATGACGATAAAGAAGAGATTGCTGTGGTTATGAAAGGTCAAGCATATGTTGAACTGGAAGGAACCGAATATTTTTTAGATGAAGGAGATGTCGTACGCATTCCACCGAATGTTAAACACCGATTTTTGAACAAGAGTGATGAAACTAATCATATTTTATTTGTATTAACCCCATCATTAGTTTAAATAGCTCCTCCACATGCAAATATTAAAAGAGAGAGTGACTTTAACCACTAAAAAGGGGACCTTCCAAAAATCGATCAATCATCGATTTTAGGAACAGCCCCACAAAATAGTATACAATCGAAAATGAAAAAGGAATCTGCAATTTTTACTAGCTTTACTGCGAAGAAAGCAGGTTCCTTTTTCATTAATGTAACAGGCGTGTTGGTTAGGAAAAAATAGGTTTATTTTGATCGATGAAAGGGTTTTTCTTGTTGCTATTTAGTATCGAGCCCCAAAACAGA